>JAGBEM010000210.1 GCA_017936985.1 Oscillospiraceae bacterium | reverse complement strand
GTATTACCACCGGTATTGCCTCCGGTATTACCACCGGTATTGCCACCAGTATTGCCACCAGTATTGTCACCAGTATTGTCACCAGTATTGCCACCAGTATTGCCACCAGTATTGCCACCAGTATTGCCATTAGACTCAGTAGGATTCTCTGTAGGATCATCCGGTGTTTCGCTCTTTTCAAAGGATGCCGTGAAATTCAGCACACCAGCCGGATACTCATTCTCTTCATTGGGCAGTGTACCGGCAGAGAACTGCAGCTCATCGCCAGCCTTCACTTCAATGGTCAGTGTATCGTTCTGCCCGTCCGCATCCAGTGTTCTGTATGCGTAGGAAGTCAGATTGTACAGTGTGAAGGTATACTTCACACCTTCCGTTACTCCGGTGCATTTTACAGTAACCGTACCAGATTCCGTAGCAGTATATGCGTAATATACGCCCTGATCGTTGCCAGCTTCCACATTGACTGCAAAATCGCCCATTCCCATGGTCAGCGGATTGCTCATAGTACCGGGCAGGAAACTGAAAGTCACTTTAAAGGTCTTCTTGGCGCTGCCCGTGTTGGTGATCGCCAGCTTCACCGGTGTGTAGGTGTCGGGAGTAGTTACGCCGAAAGACACAACGCCGTTTTCCGGCACATAGGTCTGCTCGTTGTAAAGAATACTGACATTTGTATCATTGACAGTCAGCTGCATGCCGGAAACCTTGTATACATCGCAGTATACCGTTTTGCCTGCTTCCACTTCCACCTCAAATTCGGTTATACCGCCGAACTCCAAAGGATTCTCCGCACTCCCCTCTTCCGCCTCCGTCACAGGCAGATCATAAATACTGCTGACGATCTGCTGGCTGTAGGTTTCTGCAGTATAGAAAGCAAACACATCAGCAAAGGTCTGGGTGTTGTCGATCGAACCGGTATGCATCAGGCTGATAGTGCCATACTGATCGATTACCACTGTGGTAGGATAACCCTGAACATCAAAAGCAGTCGCCCAGACTGTATCCACCTTTGCCATGGGGATAGTCAGGGAATTATCCGTGCGGAACTGACGGATAGTGTCCTCCGTATCACCCGTAGGATTCACAGCCAGAACAGCGATCTGCTCACTGTACTGATCATAGGCCTCCTGCAGGAACGGGAACTCTGCCTTACAGGGCGGACAATTTGCAAACCAGAAATTCAGCACAACTGCCTTCTTATTTTTCAGCAGTTCAGCGAGCTGATACTGCTCACCCTCCGTATCCGTGACGGTAAAATCAAACACCACATCGCCCAGCCCCAGAGAAAGCTCCGTCAGGTCATCGGCATTAAGCAGCTTGGTCTTCAAAACGATCTGGGTGTCTTCCTGCATTGGGTAGCTGGCATCGCAGACATATCCTGCAGGCACCCCCTTCAATACCGCATAGTAGGTGCCGGATGCCATGCCCTCAAAGCCGTATGTGCCGTTGGCATCCGTCTTGCCCACAGCAAACAGATCAGCAAGGCCGCTGTCAGCATACACATATACATCCACATCCGAAAGGATCATGCCGCCTTCGGTCTTAAGGGTCAGCGAATAGTTCATGCTCCCGGTGTTTGCCGGATCATCCGAAGGCACCGGTTTTTCGCCGCCGGTCAAAACTACGATCAAAACGATCACCGCAGCCAGCAAGCAAACAGCACCGATCGCAAGCCAGAGAAGTTTCTTATTTTGTATCAGCTTCTGAAAAAGCTCTTTCATTTTATCCATAAGATCACGCTTTCCTGTTTCAGGTCAGTTAGCTGCCGGAAATGTAGCAGCACATAAACAACCAAGCAATATCTGTGTTGATGCCCGGAATTTTATCTCCGTTCACATCCTTAAACAAATACAAACTTGCGTCGGGATCAAACCAGCCGGAATAATCACCCCGCTGCTGGATGATGTACTTCAGATCCTCCGTCAGCGGATAAACGCCTTCATCCTCATCCATATGCTCGATATATTCCAGCAGGCACTCGCTGTAGGATTCCTTCTTGACGAAGTTCTCATTCTCATCAAAAAAATACTTCACAACGCCGGAAGACTCCAAAATTTTCTGGAAGCTGTCCAGATACTGGCTCTTCTCTCCAAGCCGGACCAGCACCAGAGGACCGTCAGCGGTATTCAGATGGTAAAAGCCGTCGGTTTCATTATAGACAATTTGATAAGCATCGGTTTTTGCTGTCAAATCAAATTCACCCAGGCTCGCACCAGCAGGCAGTTTATAGTCAGACAGCTTTGCGGTCGTCTGATAGATCATCCAGGGCTCATCCGAGATCGTATGCTCAGGATCTCCGGTACGCTGAATATTCAAAATGCAGTTTTCTGCGTCTGTAGCATCGATACCCACCACGATCACCGTCGTACCGGTTCCGTTGGTGCCAATCATGCTGGCACTGACTGAGATGGTAAACTTGTTATCCACCACTTCCGCAGCGCTGAGGCTTTGGACGAAATGCGGCGCTCCGTAGTAACCTACCTTGGCATCCGCATCGGTAGTGGAAAACTCGTATGTACCTGCCACCTCGGGGGTAAACAGAAAATAATTACGCTTTCCTGCAGTCAGCTCCACATAAGTGCTGCCTGCCTTGACATGATGCGCATTGTTTTCTTCCCCATTGGCGAACAGGCTGACCGGCTTGGAATTGGCTGTCTGAGCCAAAACAACTGTCAATTCCGTCTGCTGAGCGGACAACGCAAGCCCATCCTTTTCATAATGGTAGTCGGCAGCATCTCCAGTAAACATCAGCTCCACCGTATAGTCACCGGTGGCCAGCTTCTTTTCCGCTACGCCATTTTCATCGACTACCTGCATAGCCGCCTGGTTGCCGTCTTTCATAAAGCGAACAACGACGCCGGTGGTGTAGGGTGTGCCCAGCGCATCGGTGACGGTCACCTTATAGGTCATCTCGGCAGGCAGCGTTTCTTCTTGCTTACAGCCGGCAAACAGGGTGCACATCAGCACCGCTGCCAGCACCAATGCAAAAATTTGATATTTGCGATTCATGTGTATCTCTCCTTGATAAGGCCCTTTATCAGCCTTCCGGTCCCAGATAATCGTAATAGTAGCACAGCTTGACCCAGGAATTGTCTACATCCTCAAAGGTGTACTTATCCATCAGCAACTGCAGAATCTCAGCCAGACGCTCGGTAACCACCACACAGCCCCGGCGCTCTTCGCCGCCGTTGGTGATGATGTCATCCAGGAAGCCCTTCATTTCTTCCGTATAGTCCTCGCCCTTACCATGATAACGGCCTGCGAAAACATCTTCGAGCTGGTAGATCTCTGCGTTGCTTTCAAAATCAGTGCCCCACACTTCCTTCAATTCAGCTTCCGCAGCCTTCGTATCTCCGTTGTGCTTATTCAAATAAGACAGAACATACAGATCATACTCAGTCTTGCTGAAATCAAAGCCGCCCTTATCGATCATACCCTTGATCACTACCGTATTGCCCTGAGCATCCTTGGTCGTAACGGTAGAAATGGGAGTATCAAACAGCGAGGTAATGCCGGTAAAGTCTGCATACAGCAGGCTGCCGTACTTCTGATTGCCCTTGGAATCCTTACCCAGATCCTCATAATACTTTCCGTCATTGCCCAGGACCACATCGATGCCGCCTGCGATCAAATGGTACATTGCATCGCCGGTTGCATTGGTATCATATGTAAAGTAGCCGGGAGAAGCCAGGCGGAACAGCTCCATAGAAGCTGCTTCATATTCAATATCGTAGTAAATATAGCCTACTTCATAAGGATCCCAGAAAGCAATATCGATGTAGTAGGACTTACCCTTCTCCATGTAGAATACCATGGAAACGTTCTTATCGTCACCATACACTCTCTCGTCCATTTCATAGACATAGAGTTCATTGTGATTCTCGTCAAAGATCCAGCCTTCCACACCATGGGCAGACTCATGGCGGGAGGTGATGCGGTACACACCGGACTTGCTGGGCACGAACTCTGCCAGCATACCTCTGGGCATAATGATCCGATCATAGTAGAAATAGTTGTTTTCCTTATTCTTACCAAGTGTTGCCTTGTAAGCAGAGAAAGGTGCCAGACCGATAATGGGATCTGCCAGCTGGGAATCGCCAGCGCCATAGACCTGATAATACTTGCAGATCTTCAGCCATTCATTTTCATCCTTGCTGTCAAAGCCGGCAACCTCCGCCACTTTTTTCAGCAGATCTGCCAGACCCTTGGTCACTGTGCAGACACCGTTCAGAGAAGAATTGGATGCCAGTGTGAAATAGTTCAGAATCTCTTCGTAATATTCCTTGGCAGCGCCGTCATAGCAGATCTCCCAAATCGTCAGCTCTTCATTGAACTGGGTGTAATTCATCAGATCCGCCAGCAGCAGCGGGCCATCGGCAGTGCCCACATGATAGTAGCCATCCGACTCGTTAAAGACGATGTCCACATAGTCAAAATCAAAACCGTCCGTAGAGGTAGCAGCAAAACGGGGAATGAATGTGGTCACATCCACATCCTTGGCATCCAAAACACGCATGTTCTTGATATATACCGTGTCGTCACCTTCGTTGGTGGAATCGTCCTTGATGTAGCAAAGGGCCACTTCATAAGTGCCATCCTCCAGAGCGACCCAGGGATAGCAGCTCTGCCAGGTGGGTGTCTCAGAAACACCGGAGATCTGATAGATAGGCTCGTCATTGACGATGACATACATAATATCCGCAGACTTTTCGGAGGAGACCATATAATCAAAGCCCAACGCCTGTCCGGCCTTCAGCTCCACATCCGCATACATAATTGCATAAGAGCCGTCGATCTGCTGATTGGACGCCTTCAGACAGGGTACTCCATTATTCTCCGTAGCAATAAAGGGCCAGGAGTATTCTGCATCCTCACCGTCCTCCGGACGGTAGGTCACATTAAAGCTACCGTTGTTGATCAGTGCGGCAATATTCTCAGAAGTATCCATCTGATGTGTGGGCTTCACATTGGTAACCATCTCACTTGCGGAAGTAAACAGCTTCTGCTGATAGTTGTCCGCAGTAAAATGTTCAAACACGCTGGTGAAGGCACGCAGACTGGGCAGTGCACCGGATTCCACCAGACAGATCACACCGTAACGGTCGATCACCACAGATGTGGGATAGCCCACAACGCTAAAGGTGGCAGACCAGGCTGCAGGACAGCTCGCCATCGGGAAAGTCAGCTGCATATCCTCCTGGAAGGGCTTGATCAACGCCTCGCTGTCCAGGGGGTCCAGCGCGATGATTCCCACATCCTCCTGATACATCTGGTAAGCTTCCTCCATAAAGGGGAATTCCGTAACACACCAGCTGCAGGTGGTGTACCAGAAGTTCAGCAGGACCATTTCCTTTTCCTTCAGCATTTCAGACAGGGTCACCTTGTTGCCGTAAGCATCGGTAACGCTGAAATCATACATCACATCACCCAATCCCAGAGTGGCACCGGACAACTCTTCGTCCGCAATGACAGAGGAGGTCAGAATAATATCCGCAGTGTTACCGGCAAAGCTGTAGCTTTCCGCCACAGCATAGCCATCCGGCACGCCAGACAGCTTGACCGTATAATCGCTGCGCACAGAAAGCTCAAAGCTGACCGTGCCGTTTTCATTGGTCTTTCCGTAATTTTCCAAATCACTTCCAATGTAGATATAGACATCGATCTCGCTTAACACCATACCGCCGGCAGACTTCACATTAACCGTATATGTACCCTTGGAAGAATCACCGCTACCGGTGGTACCATCCGTTGCAGTTGATTCCTCTTCCTTGCAGCCGGTCATAGCCATAGATAGAGCTACAAGGATCGCCAGGAACAGCGACAGCATTCTCTTAAACTTTTTCATTTTTTCCTCCTGTGTCTTGCCAAAAAAGCAGGTAAATACAATTCGGCGATTATACTCCTATGATACCTTACATAGTAACATACCCACAAAAAACAGTCAATACTTTCCTGTGTTTTGAAATTTGTCGAAAATAATAAAAAATAGGTTCCAAGTTGCATATTTTGTGCTATAATAAGGACATATGTCATCATGCGTTGCCATCACGAAGGAGGAATCTGTATGTCAGACGCAAAAAAGGGTAAATTTTCCCTGGCCCAGGTCATCGTTATTCTGCTGTTTCCGGCAGTGCTTTTCTACTACGAAAGCGTTTTCAAGCTGTCCACCGTCGGCGGCTATTGGGAATCCGGTACACTGTTTATGCTGCTCTTCTCCTTGGCCTATTCCGGCTTTGGTTATCTGCTCAGCACCGCCACAAAGAACAAAAAGGTCAACTACTGGATCACCCTCTGCCTGATCCTGCTGGCCACCATTCCCTTCTTTGTAGAATACTTCATCCATCGGCAGTTTAAGATCTTCTACGATCTGAAATCCATGTTCGGCAGTGCCTCGGATGCCGTAGGCGGTTTCTCTGCTGACATCAATGCCATGATCTTCTCCCTGGACGGATTTATCAAGATCACCCTGTTCCTGCTCCCCGGAATCCTGTATGCCATTTTCGGTCGGCGTCTGGCCGTACACCAGAAAGCCACCTTCCTGCACCGGGGCATTGCCGTTGGTGCTATGCTGGTGCTGTTTCTGGGTGCCTCCCTGGGACTGCGGGGCGTTCCCTTCCTTTCCCAACTGTATACCAATCAGTATCACTTCCAGGAAGCTATGGAAGAATTTGGTGTGATCACCGCCTTCCGCCTGGACATTCAGGATATGCTCACCGAGGATGAAGACAACTTCGAATTAGACGCCACTCTCCCCACCATGCCGCCACTGCCAACACAGACCCAGGCTACTGAAACATCTGAGCCCACCGGCACAGAAACGACAGAGGAAACCATCGTCACCGAGCCGCCCATCGTCTATACTCCCAACCAGATGGAGCTGAAGTTTGATGCCAACGCCACCGGCAAGGTCGCAGAGCTTAACGCCTATGTGCAAAGCCTCACCGCTTCCATGAAGAATGAATACACTGGCCTGTTTGCCGGAAAAAATCTGATCATGATCACAGCAGAGGCCTTTACCGGTGAAGTCATCGACCCGGAACTGACGCCTACCCTCTACCGCCTCGCCACCAAGGGCATCCAGTTTACCGATTACTACCAGACTGCCGATGCCGGCACCACCGGCGGTGAATACCTGCACATTTTTGGTATGATCCCCACAGACGGCGGCGAATCTTTCAAAAACACAGCAAAACACCTGAACTACTTCACCATGGGCAGCCAGCTGAACCGCCTTGGTTACTTTGGACAAGCCTATCACAACAATTCCTACACCTATTATGACCGCCACAAGACCCACATCAATCTGGGTTACTCCGCCGGATTTATGGGCTATGGCAACGGAATGGAGAAATATGTGAAAAAGCAGTGGCCCCAGAGCGACCTGGAAATGATCCAGGGCACCCTGCCGCTGTATATCGATAAGCAGCCCTTCAATATGTATTATATGACCGTCAGCGGTCACAGCAATTATAAGCGTACCGGTAACACCATCGTCAAGCAAAACTGGGACCGGGTGGCGCATCTGGAATGCTCCGACATCATCAAGGGTTATTTCGCTGCCCAGCTGGGTCTTGAGGACGCACTGACCTATCTGGTAGAACAGCTGGAGCTGGCAGGCATCGCCGACGACACCGTCATATGTCTGACCACCGACCACTATCCCTACGGTGTCAAAGACGATGTCCATCCAGACTATATGTACTATCTGGAAGAGCTTTACGGATACCCGGTGGACACCTATTTTGACCGTGACCACTCCCGTCTGATCCTGTGGTGCGGCTCTCTGGAGGATCAGGATCCCATCATCGTCGACGAACCCACCTCTGTTCTCGACATTCTGCCCACCCTCTCCAATCTATTCGGCACGGAATTTGATTCCCGACTGATGCCCGGTCGGGATGTGTTCTCCGACGCTCCGGTACTGGTCTTTAATTCCCACTACGACTGGAAAACAGAGTATGGCACCTATATCAACAAAACCGGCAAGTTCACCCCCAGCGTAGAGGGCATAGAAATTCCCGACGACTATATCGCTGCTATGAAGCAGATCGTCCGCAACAAGATCCGCTATTGCGAGGGCGTACTGGATACCGACTATTTCCGCACCCTGTTTCCAAACGCTGAATAAACGCAAAAAAGACGCGCATCAGCGCGTCTTTTTTATTTACAGCAGCGGAATACCCGCTTGTTCGCAGGCAAGGATCGTATCTGTATCCCAGATACTGGACTGGACCTCGCCAATGTGCGCACAGCCCATCATCAGCATGCTCAGACGGCTCTGTCCGATACCGCCGCCGATGGTCAGCGGCAATTCGTCATTGAGAAGCATCTTATGGAACGGAAGCTCCCGGCGATCATCGAAGCCGGACAGCGTCAGCTGACGGTCCAGCGCCTGCGCATCCACACGAATACCCATGGAGGAGATCTCCAATGCACTTCCCAGCACGTCATTCCAGAAGAAAATATCGCAGTTTAAGCTCCAGTCATCATAGTCCGGGGCTCTTCCGTCATGGGATTTGCCGGAACGCAGCTTGCCGCCAATCTGCATAATGCAAGCTGTGGGATGCTCCTTCACAAAGGCATTTTCCCGTTCCTTGCCGGTCATGTTGGGATACAGATCCTCCAGTTCCTGGGTCGTGATAAAGGCCACTTCCCTGCTCAGCTCTACCCGAAGCTGGGGAAAGCGCACATGGAGCCGGTCGTTGGTGTCGCAGATCGCCCGTACAATGGCATTGACGATCAGCTTCAGATATTTCAAATTCCGGTTTTCCCGGGTAATGATCTTTTCCCAGTCCCACTGATCCACATAGATCGAGTGGATATTGTCCAGCTCCTCATCCCGGCGAATGGCATTCATGTCTGTGTAAAGGCCGTTACCCACCACAAATCCATACCTCTTCAGCGCCAGGCGCTTCCACTTCGCCAGAGAATGGACCACCTGTGCATCCTCGCCCACTGCAGGCACATCAAAGGATACCGGGCGCTCATAACCGTTCAGATTATCATTCAAACCGGATTGCTGTGTAACAAACAGCGGCGCGGATACACGCTTCAAATTCAGCGCATTTGCAAACTCACTTTGAAAGGTCTGCTTGATGTACGCAATCGCCCGCTGGGTATCGTAGGCATCCAGCACAGGCCGGTAACCCTGGGGTATATAAGTTTTGCTCATGGTTCCCATCCCCTTCCAGGAAATATGCTCCCATTGTACTGCATTTTCATAAAAAATCAACCCTGTTTTGCCGGATGGTTTGCGTTGTTGTGTTTTTTGGATTTTCATGCTACACTATAGCCAATTCCAGCAAAAGCAAAAGGAGTGTATGTATGCCACGCAGATCCACCAAACACAGCCGTCTGGCACTGATCGCGTCCATGGCTATTTTCGGCACCATTGGACTGGTCCGCCGCTATATTGCATTGCCCTCTGCCACCATTGCCCTTGGCAGGGCCTGGATCGGTGCGCTGTTTCTGGTTTTGCTTCTGTTGTTCAAAAAGCAAAAGCCAGACTTTACTGCCTTGCGAAAAAACGCACTGCTTCTGCTATTGTCAGGTATCGCGCTGGGTTTTAACTGGATCGCACTGTTTGAAGCCTATACTTACACCTCCGTTGCCACTACAACGCTGTGCTACTACCTGGCACCGATCCTTGTGATCCTTGTCAGCCCCCTCTTCTTCCGGGAGCAGCTGAACGCCAGAAAGATCCTGTGCATTTTGGCAGCCCTTGCAGGCATCGTTCTGGTATCCGGCGTTCCGGAAACCGGGCTGCCGGCATTGCAGGACGCCAAAGGCATACTGTTCGGCCTGGGTGCCGCTGTGCTTTATGCTACAGTGATCATTCTGAACAAAAAGATCACCGATGTTCCCAACCTGGACAGAACCCTCTGCCAGCTCCTGGTGTCTGGCGTAGCCCTTGTGCCGTATGTGATCTTCTCTGATGCCGCCATAATCCCCACCGGTACGGATCTGGCTCTGCTGGCAGTTGCAGGTATCGTACACACAGGCATTGCCTATGCTCTGTACTTTGGCTCCATCCCCCAGCTGAGCGCGCAAATCGCCGCACTTTACAGCTATCTGGATCCAGTCCTTGCCATCGTACTTTCTGCGTTATTCTTGCAAGAGCCCATGAGCCCAGGCAGCAGCATCGGTGCCATTTTGATCCTCGGTGCCGCATTCTTAAGTGAACGCAAAAGCTCCTGTCCATGACAGGAGCTTTTCTTTACATCAATGGTGCCGCGATCTTCAGCACAAATCCCGTCAGCCGGGAGAGAACACTTCGCTTCTTCGCCATTTCCATGGTGATCTCCTGCGACACTTCAAAGGTATCTGTAAAATCCTTGCGAATATCATTCAGTGCTGGCACATCATAAAGATACGCTGCGCACTCATAATGCAGATACAAACTCCGGTAATCCAGATTGATCGTTCCCACCACAGCCTGCATATCATCGCACAAAAAGGTCTTGGCGTGCACAAAACCCGGTGTGTATTCATAGATCCGCACTCCTGCACCAAGCAATTCTTCATAATGGCTTTTTGCCAGCGCAAACGCATACTTTTTATCCGGAATATGGGGAAGGACCAGCCTTACATCCACACCGCGCTCAGCCGCAAACTGCAATGCCGTGACCATTTCATTATCCAGGATCAGATAAGGAGTCATGATGTACACATATTTCTTTGCCTGATTCAGGATATTCAGATACACCATCTTGCCCAACCGCACATTCCTGTGAGGGCCATCACCAAAGGGGATCACATACCCTTGCTCTGCCTTCTGATCATCCTGGAGCAGATACGGTTGATACACAGGCTCTTTTTCCATCATGTTCCACATTTGCAGGAATATTCTCGTAAACTCCCGAGCAGCATCCCCCCGGACCATGACCGCCGTATCCTTCCAGTGACCGAACACCTCTTTGCGGTTTATGTAACGGTCAAGGATATTCACGCCGCCGGTAAACGCAGTCTTGCCGTCGATCACCAGGATCTTCCGATGATCCCGGTTGTTGTAATGGGTGGATACCAGAATACGAAAAGGCGAAAACACCTTGCAGGCGATCCCCTTCTGGGCAAGTCTTTTGGGGTAATCATGAGGAAAATAGGAAACCGCGCAGCTGCCGTCATACAGGACACGAACTTCTACCCCCTGCTGGACCTTTCGCTCCAGAATTTCCAGAATCTCATCCCACATAGAACTGGGCGCAATCGCGAAATACTCCAGAAAAATAAACCTCTCCGCCTTCTCCAGTTCCTCCAGCATCTGCCGGAACATATCTTCGCCCACCGGAAAATAAGTAACATCCCTGGCGGTGCACACCGGCGCGCCGTGTTTTTGCAGATAATTCGCCAGGCTATATATCTGCGGCTCCAGATCCCGGATCTTCTCCATAGTGGCATCCGTATCCTGCATATACCTTTCGCTTTCCGCAACGCTTCTGTGTACCAGTCGCCGTCCTGCCCGATGACCAAAATCCAATTTGAAGAACAAGTATACCACCGTACCGAACAGCGGCATAATGGCGATCAGCACACACCAGGACAGCTTCATCGAAGGATTTTCCCGGGTATTCAGCACCCATATGAGCATCACCGCCGTGAAAACCGCCACACTGCCGGTAACAAAGGGTATCTGCGCCAGAATGGAGATCCATGTGGAAAGCAGCAGTGCGATCTGCAGCAGCAGCGCCGCGATCACCAGCAGTGTTCTTCCATATACGATCCTTTTCAACACAGGCTTCTGTTTCTTTCTGCCGGGCATTTCCCTCTCCCCCTTTTTGTATCATTTTATCATCAGTGCGTATTTGCGCAAGTACTCACCAAAATTATTTACAATTTCCTTACAGCTTGTACACAAAAAAGCCGCCCATACGGGCGGCTTTCCTTATGCAACTGTATTCTTTTTTCTGCTTTTAAACACACTTTTAGGATCGCTGAGAATAGAAAGCAAAGCCAACACCGCAACTGCAAAAACAGACAATGTGATATACTGCGGTACTCCCGGTATCACGAAGGGCATTCCGCTGCGGAAGAACATATAGTCACCTGTAAAACCGAGAAGCCGGGTAATTCCTTCCGAATTGATAACATGGATCACAAGTCCCGCAACGACCCATCCCATGTCCTTCAGCGTGGGGCGATATGTTTTGCTTACATACTCAAACAGAGGGATCATCAACAGACCCGTATGCTGAAGAATGCTTTTCAGGATCGGAAACACCAGAACATCCGATACAAAAATTCCTTCCGGCAGCGCAAAAGTCAAGCATCCGCCAACAAAGCCGAACAAGTAAAACATTTTCTTTCCTGTTTTGCAATCCAATAAAGCAAACAGCGGGATCAAAATGCCGCCCACATTGCAGGGATACAGCGGCCACCAGCACAAAACAGAATCCTTCTTGACGAACAGGTATATCAGCCGCCAGCCAATTTCAAACGCCAGTTGAAACCAGCAGATTCCCGTCAAAATGCTGCGCTTGGCTTTTGTCCCTATTTTTTTGGATGCCCCCAGAAGCGTCGTTATAATGACCACCGCCAGGACTACCATGGTCGAAACTATGTGTATGCTTTGATACATATATTCGCCCCGGACACCCATATTGCCGATCAGCCAGTTGTGAAACATCTGCTTTCCTCCCATGCAGCTTTATTGAAAATAGGATAAAGCATAAACCGGCAAAAATCAATGGCTTTCATCTTAAGGTTTTCTTATTTTTCGCAATACAATTCCACAGGGCTTTTCCCGGAAAACTCGATTTCTCCGCAAGCCGCCCGCACAAAGGCCTCTACACTGCACGCAAGCATGGAATAGCCGTTGACGCAGGTCTGAACTTTCTCAAAATACTGGTCGACCATGTAAGGTGAGCCAAAATTAGCCACGATCACTTTGTCCACCGCATAATCCGGAATCAGCATGTTCTGGATCTTCTGGGCGCGCGGACCGGTAAAATCCAGGAAACCGATGGGCCGGAAGGGCCGGGAGAAGGTCGTGTAAAGGATCAGATCGTTTCGTTCATAGAACTTAACCGTCTCATCCAGCGACACCTTGTCCTCTTCTACATATTCCACAGTAAAGCCCCGCTGTTCCAGCGCATCCCGGATAGCTGCCGCTTCCTTTTTGGCAGGCACATGCTCCGCAATGACCGACACGCCGATCTTCGGTGTTTTCTTGGGATCCAGTGGGAAATGCCCCATCTTATCTCGGATCAGCGTCATGCTCTGCTCTGCGCATCTTCTCTGTACTCTCCGAACAAAGGCTGCTTCCTCTTGGCTGATGGTTCTGAAGGCTTCTCTGTTTTCGTCAAACAGACCATTTTTCTCTTTGATCCGCAGAATGCGGCGCACCGCATCATCCAGCCGCTCCATAGATACCTCGCCGGAAAGGATCGCCTTTTCCAGATTATCCGGATAATTCTCCGTAGGCCAGAGCATCATATCGCAGCCAGCTTTGAAGGATTCGATCTCCGTCTGCTCCTTGGTGTCATACCAACCGGCAAAGCCGCCCATGTTGATGGCATCCGTCACCACGATGCCATCAAAGCCCATTTCCTCTTTCAGCAGCTTTGTAATCAGTTCATAGTTCAGCGTGGCAGGCAGTGCCATGCCAAACCGCTCACTGAGCTTCTGGGGGTACGCAGGAAAACCAATATGGCCTGCCATAATAGAATCCACACCCGCATCGATCATAGCCTGGAACACCTTTCCGTAGGTATCCCGCCATTGCTCCATGGTGCAGCTGTTGTAAGTTGTCACAATATGCTGATCCCGGTAGTCCATACCGTCACCGGGAAAATGCTTGGAGCAGGCAGACAAGCCGTTGTCCTGCATACCCTTGACGATCTGGGGCAGCATTTTCACTGCCAGATCCACATTGTCCGTCATGCCCCGGTTGTTCACCAGCGGATTTCTTCTGTTTATGTTCAGATCGCTGACCGGAGAGAACGTCCAGTTCGCGCCGACCGACCGGGCTTCCAACGCAGTAGCCTTACCGTAGTCATAGGCAGTGGACGCATCATCCGTCGCACCCAGGCCCATCATAAAAGGCAGCGGCGTCAGGGCGCTGATCATACTGCCGCAGCCATTTTCAAAATCTGAGGTGATCAGCGGCGGAATGCTGCACTTATCATTCAGATCCTTTACATACGCGCGCAGCTCATCCAGGCCAGCCTCGTCTGCTTCTGTAATGATCTGGCCGAAGAAAAACGCAGCGCCCGGCGCAATGTTAATGGGCTTTCCACGCTGCATCAGTACCACTACGGTTTGATTGATCTTTTCCCGGAGAGTCATCTCCTCTAATTTGGGGATTCTTTGCTTCATAAGTACCTCCCATAATCACAAGATTTCTGTCTTAATTATACCATTCGGAAAAGAGCTGTCAATCTACCGATGGGAGAATTTCCTATCACCATCTTACGAAAAAAGCGAAACACTTGATTTTTTTCGATCCTGCTGATATAATGGCATAGCTCACGGAGATGTACCCAAGTGGCTGAAGGGTGCGGATTCGAAATCCGCTAGGCGCCGCAAGGCGTGCGGGGGTTCAAATCCCTCCATCTCCGCCAAAAACTAACACCCATCCAAATAGGATGGGTGTTAGTTTTTATGGGGGATTTGAACCAATCTAAATGCAGCAGTCCAGTGGACTGCTGCTTGCCGACGGCTGGACGGCGGCAACACCATAATTTTCATTCCCACTGGGAATGAAAATGCAAATCAAATCCCTCCATCTCCGCAAGCAAAAAGACCACCCATCCGGGTGGTCTTTCCTTTATTTTCTTTTCGCCAGCTCCATCACAAGGCCCATTTTTTCCATGATCTTATCATAGTTTTCCGCCAGATGCGGCTTCAGGCACCCCGAGCAATCCTTGATTCCCTGCTCGGTGTAAGTAAAGCTGCCGCCGCAGTTTTCCCCCAGTGCATACAGTGGGCAATAGCAGAACAGACAACTAAAACGCTCTGGGTCTGCTCCCTTGTGGCAAGGAAAATACTCGCACTTTTCATTTTTCACATATTTGTAATGTTCCATAAGTTGCCCTCCCAGGGTATCTGTGTTATAATGCGTCCAAGAGGTGAAAAACATGAAGCTGCTCATCGACGCTGATGCCTGCCCAGTTACGGACATCGCCCTTTCCATCTGCCAAGCGTCAAACTTGGATTGCCTGATCGTATGCGATACCGCCCACGAGATCCGCAGAGCCGGTGCCGAAACGCTGGTCATCGACAAAGGCTCAGACAGCGCAGACTTTGCCCTTGTCAACCGGGTCATCCCCGGCGACATCGTGATCACCCAAGACTACGGCCTTGCCTCCATGTGTCTTGCCAAAGGCGCCCGGGTGCTGCACCAGGACGGTTGGGAATACACCGTTTACAACATCGATGCTCTGTTGCTGCAGCGGCACGAAGCCCGGAAATTCCGCACTTCCGGCGGTCGCACCAAAGGCCCCAAAAAGCGTACCGCAGCACAGGATCAAGCCTTTTCCGCAGCCTTTCAAAAGCTGCTCCAGGGGTAGCTTTCCGGCGGCTCTAAAGAAAACTCCATCCACTCCCCCGTGGCCGGATGAAAAAAACCGATCTTATGAGACCACAGCGCGATCTCACAATCGTCTTCCAGCGTGCTGTACTTCCGCTCGCCAACGAGAGGCATCCCCCGGCTGGCAAACTGCACCCGGATCTGATGGGTGCGCCCAGTCTTTAATAAGATCTGCACCTTGCTCATACATTCCGTTTTCGCAACCACTTCATACTCAAGGACAGCATCCTGCACACCCTTGCCCGGCTGGGTAACGACCATCGTCATCTTCCGGGCCTTATCCCGGAGCAGAAGGTCAGTCAGGGTTCCCTGTTCCACATCCGGGCACCCATGGACGACTGCCAGATACTCCTTTTGGAACACATCCTCCCGGATCTGCCGGGACAATTCCGATGCACTTTTGGCATTACGCGCCAGCACCATCAATCCGCTGACCACCCGATCCAACCGGTGCACCGTGCGCACATCCGCCTCCGGCATATTCAGTTCCTGCCGCACCAGTTCCAGCAAGCCGCCGGGTTCGTCGGTGGACAGCACCCGGGGCGGTTTCTCGCACACCAGCACATCCGTATCCTGATAAATGATCCGCATACTGACCTCACAAGGCTTTTTTCTTATCCTACCAAAATTCACCCTGCATTGCAAGGAGGTATTTTTATGAAAATCACCATCTTGGACGGGCACGCCTTAAATCCCGGTGACTTAAGCTGGGACTGCATCAAAGAGTTTGGCACCGTTACCTACTATGACCGCACCGAG
>JAGBEM010000209.1 GCA_017936985.1 Oscillospiraceae bacterium | reverse complement strand
TCCCCGATAGCCGTGAAAAACAATCACTGTTGGGGCATCATCCGATGTGTGATAATATCGTGCAGAGAGTTTCAAACCATCATGCGCGTATGTGCTGACAAATGTGCAGGGTGTTTTGTCAATCGCCCTTGTGCAGGATAGAATGATCTCACCCAGTTTCTCGTACTGTTCGCCGGGGATCAAAGTATAGGGATCTTCTACGCGATTTTTAGGAGAGTAAAAGCAGATCTTAAATACATAGATACAGATCCAGAGTAATGCCAATACTACAGCCAGCAAAAGATAGAACATACTATATCACCTCATCATCCAATAACTGCATATAGTATATCACAAACGCCTCTTTTTTGATAAATGTTTTTCAGATTATCTTGCAATTGCTATTCAGCATAGATTGTGATAAACTGAAGTGAAAAGGAGTGAATGTTTTGAAGCGCAAACTAATGATTTTATTACAGATGGTCATGACGAGCATCTGTGCCAATGGTTATCCGTTGCTGAGACGGTGTCCCTGGCTGTGGTTTGTGTTTGCACTGCTGATTCTGGTGCAAAATGCGATGCCATATCTCCTGTTCCGGAAATTTGCTAACCTTGCCCTTCGGGTCTGCAACCACGGTACACTTTGCTTAAAAGCCTTTGCTCGGGCAACCATGATCACTGTTGCCCTGCAGCTGTGGCTGGGATTTGTTTGGCTGCCGCAGGGGTGGATGATCTGGCTTAATAGCGTCATACTTTGCACACTCTGTCTTGCGCTCTTGTTCTGGAACGGTATGCTCTGCGTATATCTTTCCTCCTTGCAGCTTGGGGTGAAGCACCGTGCTGTAGGTCTGCTGCTTGGCATGATACCCATCGCAAATATGATCATGTTGGAGAAGATCATCCGCATCACCGAGGAAGAGGTTCGGTTTGAGACGGAAAAGCTCCGTATCAATCATGACAGGGAAGCAGATCAGATTTGTAAAACGAAGTATCCTATCCTGCTGGTACACGGTGTTTTCTTCCGCGATAACCGTTATCTCAATTATTGGGGGCGCATCCCCAAAGAGTTGATTCAAAACGGAGCATCCATCTATTATGGCGAGCATCCTTCCGCCCTTTCCATAGCGGACAGTGCTGCAATTTTGGCGAAACGGATCACAGCTATTGTAAATGATACAGGATGCGAAAAGGTCAATATCATTGCCCATTCCAAAGGCGGTCTAGACTGCCGTTATGCGATGGCGCATTTGGGGATCGCACCGTTGGTCGCATCTTTGACTACTGTCAGTTCTCCACACCGAGGATGCGTATTTGCTGACAGATTATTAGAAAAGATCCCTGCAAGGATCCAAAGGAAGGTTGCGCATACATATAACGCAGCACTGAAAGAATTTGGTGATCCCGAACCGGATTTCATGGCTGCTGTCAGAGATTTGACTTCCAGTCACTGTGTACCATTTGACGCAGAAACTGCGCTGCCGGATGGTGTGTATTGCCAAAGTGTCGGTTCAAAGCTAAATTATGCTTCCAGCGGCAAATTCCCACTAAATATGGCTTACCATCTGGTGAAGCACTATGATGGAGAGAATGACGGTCTTGTAGGTCTTGATTCTTTTGCGTGGGGACAACGCTACCAGCTACTTACCACCGCCGGAAAACGCGGTATTTCTCATGCGGATATGATCGATATGAATCGGGAAAATATCATTGGATTCGATGTTCGAGAGTTTTATGTCCAGTTGGTCTCGGATCTAAAGCAAAAGGGTTTGTGAATAATTGAATTGCCGCACCGCTTAATCGCGGTGCGGCTTTTGCTTACATATCCATTGCCGGGTTCATGAAGTATACATTCTTTTGATTGAGCTTCTGCCTCAACTGTTCCATAGACTCACCGAAGCGCTGGAAGTGTACGACTTCCCGCTCCCGGAGGAACTTTATCACATCGTTTACATCCGGATCGTCAGACAGCCGCAAAATATTGTCGTACGTGACGCGCGCTTTCTGTTCGGCACCGAGGTCTTCCGCAAGATCAGCGATGGGATCGCCTTTCACCTGCATTGTCGCAGCAGTCCATGGTGTGCCGGAAGCAAAAGTGGGATAAACACCGACGGTGTGATCCACGAAATACTGCTCAAAGGGCGTGCCTTCAATATCCTTTTCTTTCAGATTGCGGGTCAGCTGGTGGACAATAGCGCCAACCATTTCCAGGTGCCCCAATTCTTCCACGCCGATGTCCGTAAGCAAAGCTTTTTGCTCGTCAAAGGGCATAGAGTACCGCTGAGACAGATACCGCAGGGAAGCGCCCAATTCGCCATCTGGTCCGCCGTATTGGCTGATGATGATCCCTGCAAGCCGGGGATTCGTGCAGGCGATCTTTACCGGGTACTGCAGTTTTTTGTTATAAAGAAACATAGCTTAACCCTCCTTGTTAGCTGCGTATTCCCAAGGCCAGGGATCGTTCATCCAGGTGTAGGTTTCATCCTCTACAGGGTTCATGTGGGTCATAGGGCCGCACTTTTCACTGTAGGTCATCATACCTTTGTGGTACAGTTTTTGATAAGTTCTGTAAAGCTCCAGTGCTTCCTTATCATCGGGGTGAGTGTCCAGGTACAGGGCTAACTCCTGGATGGCAAAGCCCATGACCTGCAGCTCTGTCTTGGGTGTTACCGGAAGCTCCTTCTGATTGACCATACCCATAAAGGGAAGGTCAAGACCAGGAAACAGTGTGCCTCGGATGATACCTTTGCGTGCTTCATACTTCGGTGGGTTTTCCAGCTGGAAAGGGACGTAGGGATTTGCCAGCGGCGCCATTGCCGGTAGCCGTCCCAATTTGCCGTCGTGATGCTCTTTTACGGATTTCAAACAAATTCCTCCAATCCTGCTCCGTTTTGAACTGTCGTTCGCCATCATACTATGCCGGATTTTGCCGAAGTGTTCTTGATGAGGGGAAGTAGGCATAAGCATAGATAGAGGTGTTGTCCATGAAGAAAGGAAACTGGGTGGGATTTCTGCCGTTCTACTTGCTTGTTGTGATCCCATTTATCGCCATTGCATTTGGAACAAGCCATGCGGTCACAACAGCTGTGCAGCGAACTGCGGTGGAACGAGAGAATGTGATTGTCATAGATGCCGGTCACGGGGGTGTGGATGGGGGTGCGACCTCCTGCACTGGTGTTCTGGAAAGTCAAATCAATTTGGAAATTGCCTTAAAGCTCAATGACCTGATGCATCTTCTGGGTCACAAAACGGTTATGATCCGCACGACGGACATCTCCGTCTACACGCAGGGTCAGACGATCGCGGCAAAGAAAGTATCCGATTTAAAAGAACGGGTTCGCATCGTCAATGAAACGGAAGATGCGCTTTTGGTTAGTATCCACCAAAACACCTTTTCTGACAGTCGCTACGGCGGTGCTCAGGTGTTTTATGCGCAAACGGAAGAAAGTCAAAAACTTGCACAATTACTGCAGCAAAATCTGATCAGCACCTTAAATCCGGACAGCAACCGCAAAGCAAAGAAAGCGGACGGTGTGTATTTGATGGAGCATATTGAAAAGACAGGTGTTTTGGTGGAGTGCGGTTTTTTGTCCAATGTGGAAGAAGAAGCAAAACTGCGTGACGGTACATATCAGAAAATGCTCTGTTGTGTGATCGCATCAGCAGTCATCAGTTTTCTCTCGAACACTTGACCGCATTGCCTATCAGTGATATAATCAAAAAAACAGAAAAAGAGGGAAGTACTATGGCAAAAACAAAGACGATCTTCTTCTGCACCGCCTGCGGTAATGAAACACCCAAATGGATGGGCCGCTGCCCCAGCTGCGGTGCGTTTAATACCATGGAAGAACATATTGAAAAGCCAGTTACAGTGGGTAAGTCAAAACCTGCGCCTATCGGTGGCAGCCGTAAGCCGCAAAGTATCTCCCAGGTCACCAGTGGTGACGAGATCCGTTTTTTCACTGGTAT
>JAGBEM010000208.1 GCA_017936985.1 Oscillospiraceae bacterium | reverse complement strand
ATTTGCCATGCGGTAGCAGCTCTGGGCAAAAGAGGAAAGCACATTTAAGATTCGGCTGTCCAGTTTTCTGGGATAGGTCTGTCCGCAGACCGGATAGCATTTTTCAAAGCCAAAATCAGCACTGATCCTGCGGTTCATTTCGTCAATTTTAGTGGTATCGCCGCCAAACAGTTCCAGGAAACTTGCCTCCGTGCCGGTGGTACCCCGGCAGCCCAGGAATTTCATGCTTCCGATGACAAAGTCCAGTTCCTCCAAATCAGACAGGAAGTCCTGCATCCACAGGGTTGCCCGCTTGCCAACAGTGACCAGCTGAGCGGGCTGATAGTGGGTGTAGCCCAAGGTGGGCATGGATTTATAGTTTTCAGCAAATTCAGCCAGATTGGCAACGACCTTCAGCAGTTCCGATCTCAGATATTTCAGGCCGTCCCGATAGATGATCAGATCGGCATTATCAGTCACATAGCAGCTGGTGGCACCCAGGTGGATGATGCCAGCAGCGGAGGGGGCAGCCTTTCCATAGGCGTAGACATGGGCCATCACATCATGGCGGACTTCCTTTTCACGAGCAGCGGCACATTCAAAGTCAATATCTGTGATATGGGCTTCCAGCGCCGCCACCTGCTGCGCAGAAATGGGCAGACCAAGCTCCATTTCTGCTTTTGCCAGGGAAACCCATAGCTTCCGCCAGGTTTGGATCCTCATATCCGAGGAAAACAGGCGGAGCATATATTCCGATGCGTATCGGGAACTTAACGGGGATTCATATTTGCTTGCCATTCTATCTTTCTCTCCTTACCGAATGATGATACTGTCACGCTCCGGACCAACGGAGACATAGCCAATGTGACAGCCGATCTGCTGTTCGATATATTCCACATATTCTTGTGCGGCAATGGGCAGATCCTCCCATGCGCGGATGCCGGAAATATCACATTTCCAGCCGTCCATATATTCGATCACAGGCTGGGCTTTTTCCAGCATAGTGGGGAACGGAAATTCGTCGGTTTCCCTGCCGTCCACCAGATACCGGGTACAGACCGGGATCTTTTCCATGTAGCTCATAACATCCAGTTTGGTCAGGGCAATATTGGTGGCACCCTGTACCTGAACGCCGTAGCGGGTTGCTACGATATCGATGGGGCCAACCCGGCGGGGACGGCCTGTCTTTGCGCCATACTCAAAGCCGGCTTCTCGCAGTGCATCCGCTTCCGCGCCGAACATTTCACATACAAAGGGGCCTTCCCCCACACAGGTGGAGTACGCTTTCACCACACCGATCACCTTGTCGATCTTTGCCGACGGCAGGCCGGATCCCACCGGAGCGTAGGCGGCAATGGAATTGGAGGACGTTGTATACGGATGAATACCGTAGTCCAAGTCGCGAAGGGCACCCAGTTGCGCCTCAAAGAGGATCTTCTTGCCATCCTTCTGCGCCTGGCGCAGGAACGCTCCCGTATCGCAGACAAAGGGCTTTATTTTGGCGCAATAGGTATCAATCCAATCGAGCAGATCGTTCGCAGTTGCAGGCTGCGCGCCATAGACCCCGGTAAGGGTGAGATTTTTCCACTCCAGAAGATCCAACAAATGCTCTTTCAGGTGCGCCGGGTACAGCAGCTCGCCTGCCATAATGGTTTTCTTTTGATATTTGTCGGAGTAAAAGGGGGCGATGCCCTGCTTGGTGGAGCCGTACTTTTTGTCAGCAAGTCTTGCTTCCTCCAGTCCATCCAGTTCCCGGTGCCAGGGCAGCAGGAGCGATGCCCGGTCGCTGATCTTTAAATTCTCCGGCGTGATGGAAACACCCTTGGAGGTCACATTCTCAATCTCCACCCAAAGATTCTCCGGGTCGAGGGCAACACCGTTGCCCAGAATATTGACCACGTCCTTGCGGAAGATACCGGAGGGCAGCAGATGCAGGGCGAATTTGCCATATTCGTTGATGACGGTGTGTCCAGCGTTGCCGCCGCCCTGATATCGGACAACGATGTCAAAATCCTCGGTGAGCAGATCGACCATCCGGCCCTTGCCCTCGTCTCCCCAGTTGATGCCTACGATTGCTGTGTTTGCCATAGCTTTCTTCTCCTTACAGGTGTTCTTCCAGCCGGCGCATGATCTCGGCATAGGCTTCCTCTACACCGCCCAGGTCACGACGGAAGCGGTCTTTGTCCAGCTTTTCGCCGGTCTCGCTGTCCCACAGGCGGCTGGTGTCGGGACTGATCTCGTCGGCCAGCACGACGGTTCCGTCGCTGAGGCGGCCGAATTCCAGCTTGAAATCCACCAAAGTAACGCCGCAGGACTTCCAGAATGCTTTCAATAGCTCATTGATGCGGAAGGAATAAGTCTTGATGGTTTCAATCTCTGCTTCTGTGGCCGCTTTCAGGGCCAGGGCGTGATAGGTGTTGATCAGGGGGTCGCCCAGAGCGTCGTTCTTGTAGGAGAACTCAATGGTGGGCTGGTCAAACACCACGCCCTCCTCCACGCCGTAATGCTTGGCAAAGGAGCCTGCGGCAATATTGCGGACGATGACTTCCAGCGGAACGATACTGACCTTCTTCACGAGCGTTTCCCGTTCACTCAGCTCCTTCACAAAATGGGTGGGAACACCGTTCTTTTCCAACATCACCATCAGGCGGTTGCTCATCTGGTTGTTGATGACACCCTTGCCTGCAATGGTACCCTTTTTCAGACCGTTGAAGGCAGTGGCATCGTCCTTGTACTGGACAATTAGCAGTTCGGGATCATTGGTGGCAAATACCTTTTTGGCCTTGCCTTCATAAAGCTGTTCTTTCTTTTCCATTGTTAGTTCCTCCTAATTTACGTTCCGCTTGCTCCGTAGTTGGAAAGAACACGGGCAGACGGATCATTTACATTGCATCCGTCCCAATCCTTGTTGGGCATCCAGAAATCGACGATCATCTGACTTTGGTTCGGATAATACTTTTCAAACAGCACCCGGTAGAGCAGGGATTCCTTGGTGAAGGGCCGGGCATAGGAATATTTCTGTCTTTTTTCTTCATATGCCT
>JAGBEM010000207.1 GCA_017936985.1 Oscillospiraceae bacterium | reverse complement strand
TTCATGTTCAAAATGTTCTTGCCGCCTTCCGAAAATGGCGGTCAAAAAGGCCTGCTTTTTCGAAATGTGCAAGTCAAAATGCAAGTCAATTATTACGGGATTTGCATGCAGAAGCCGGTGCCAAATTCGGACACCGGCTTCTGTGCGTTTGAAAAAAGTTTTCTGCCTTAACTGCCAAGGGTGACCTTCGCAACATACTCCGGCACCCATGCAAAGCCAACAACGGCCAGGGCGCGGATTGCGATTCCCACGTTCATAAACAGAGCGTCCTGACTGGCCGCCAGAGAAATGGGCTGCCAGAAATTCAGGAAAAGGGACTGGGACGGCTGTCCCACAGCGTAGATCACCCCGTTGGAAACATAGGGGTTCTGCACCAGCTCAATTCCCATGTCCTTCAAAGTGGTACGCATATCAAACGCATAGGTTCCCTGCGCTGTCAGCAGAGAAGCAAGAGTAGTTGCATTGCCCATGACGATAGCACCATGCTGCACTTTTGACGGGAGTTTTGCAACAGCTGCAGCAATGTTCTCAATGGTGATAGAGCCGGTTGCGCTGACCGTGCGGTCCGTAAGCGTCAGGTTGTCCAAACCGTCGGCAGGACCGTTTGTCCCCTTCTTTCCGGTGATGTAAGACTTCTCCAGCGTGTCCAGCAGTTCCCCGGCCAGCAGGTCCTGAATGTAGGTAGAGAACTTTTCTACTGCCATTACATTCATGGCAGCAGAGGCGGAAACAATCTTCACCAGCTCCATACCCTCAATAGTTACGCTCCCAAGGGTCTGGTCGTAGCCGTCAATGGGATCCAACTCAGTATGCCAACCAACACCGCCGCCGGTGGGCATTGCCATGGGGATCACCAGCTTTCCCCGCCGCCCATCGGCAAAACGGTTCGCACGGTCAGTCAGGATGCTATGTCCCGCATTGGTGATGATCATGTCCGCGATCTCCGTGGGAATGACAGCAGCTCCGCTGCCGGTGGTTGTCAGAGCTCGACGCTCGTCTTCATCCATGTTGGAAATACCTTTGCAAAGATAACTCTGCAGGGCGCGAATTTCGATATTGTCACTCATTTCGTAAATGCTCCTTTGTTCAGTTTTTTTCTGACCAATATGGTCCAGAAGCTCCTTTGACGCCCCATGATAAAGGTTGGGTTTAATGCCCCGCTTCATAAGTGCGTCTGCCTGCTCCTTGCTTTTCGGCGCAATCTGCATCGGGTCCCAACCGTAGAACTGGACTTCTCCGCGTTCCACAGCCTCAACCTTTTTCTGTACAGCTTCTGCCAGTGTGTTGATCTCCTGCACGGTAGAAACAACATCGTCATAGCGTTTATCAACGTTGGCGATATCTTCCTCCCGGCCCTCCGGCTCCCAGGACATAAGCTCCCTTGCCCTGTGAAGCAGCTCCTCATGCCTGGCAATGTCGTTCTCAATTCCGGCCCACTCCTTGCCTTGCCGCAGCTCTGCAGCAGGTTTCAACTCCATGGCCTTCATGGCACTGGCCTTCCTCTCAACATAGGCCCGCCGCTCATCAGCAACGTGAGTTTTCATAGAGGCCCTCGCAAACACGCAAGTTTGCTCATAGGCGGGATGGGTCACCACAGACACATCGAACAATTTACTGATTTTCAAAATGCTCCTGGTATGCGTAGTTTGATCGTACCGCTCCTGGCCGATATTGAAAGCGAAGGACATCTTGTCCAGGTTGCCCGCTGCGACTTCCTCCCACACTTCCTTCCCTCTGGAAGTAGTCAGAGCGGCCGAAACTTTCAGGCCATAATCATCCGTTGACAGATGCAGGTTTCCTGCGCGGGTCCGGGCGATCGGAGCGCCTTCATGGTTTACATTCAGCACCACGTCTGTCATGTCACACCCGTCAAAAGCGTTCCTGTCTATGCTCTCATAGAACTCTGTCCCGGTATATGGGTCTTTATCCAGCAATGTTTTCTGGTCGAACACCACCGCATATCCCTCCAGCCGATTTCCATTCGGCTTTAAGTCAAACGTGCGGTACTGTCTTCCGTCACTTGCGTTTAACATGAAATCACCTCTTGTGAGTTTATCAGCATCAGTCCCTCCGGCTGTGCAGCAGTCTCTACAGCAGCACAGGACGCTGCTTGGAAACTAAATCACCTACAGTCCGGTAACTTAGTCAATCCAATCGTTGGAATCTTTTCTTGGCTTGCGTGGGGTTGTTCGGCTGCACCTGCAGCGGTCTGGGCTATTCAAGCATTTCTTTTGGCAGTAGTTTTCTTCTATGCAGGATGCACAGCAAATGCCTTTTCCGACGTCACAAAATGTTGCACATTTCGGCAGGCCGCACCAAAATTTTTCCTCCATCTCGATCTCCCTGTGTCCGAATCGGACACACCACGTTATTTCTGCGGCATTTCGCGCGGGCGCGTCGTTTGCGGGCGCGTCGCACATGCATCATGCACATGCGCGATATCCTGTCGCGCGGGTCCGGGCGTGAACCCCCTCCGCAGAATGTCCCGCCGTCGGAAAGAGTTGCCCCCTCGGTCCACAGGGACAGCGTTACCCATCCTTCGAGGGAGGGGGATATCCTGTTCCGCAAGCACTTGCTCCTGTTCCACCCCGCACGCGAATCTCCTTCCCAGTTCAGGCATTTACCCAAGGCTATCACCTCCTGGGAAATCACCCCATCTGCCGAGATAATCTTACCAGCTTTTTCCCTGACTTTCATGGGTTTATTTACCCTTTTTCTGGTTTCATGAGTTATTCAACTATATTTCAAGTTTGAATTCTTATTCTAAATTAAAGCTATAAATTTGCCTTATGCCATATCATCACTCAGCAAATCCTCTGTTGCCTGCAAATAACCAGTGACGAACGCCTCTTTTACGAACCATGACATTTTATCAAAATTGCTCCAATTCTTTGTTTGTCCTGCAAATTTGATAAGCAAGATAAGTACCTCAATGTGGAAAATTCTGTGGAAAACTATGTGGAAAACCGCAGAGAAAACGCTGTGCGTTTGCTCCCTTTTAAAATAGCTATGCTATGTTTAGTTAAGTTACGTTATGTTACGGATACCACTGGTTGTCATTTGGTATACCAATGGTATCCATACCGCGTTCCAGGCAGTATCGCCCTGTAGAATCCTTCTCCAGTCGGCCCTTTTCAGCGGTGTAGATCGTGGGCCTGTATCGGTCATTTCGCAGATTGTTGTTGATGTTCCAATCTTTGATCACGATCACGCCGCTTTCAAACGGAATGATATAACCTTTGGAGAGCAGAAGGCGCATATCATCATTGCTGCAGCCCACTGACCGCATGATTTTTCGCGGAGCGGTCACAAAGCCGTCGTCGTCGCCGTGCATCCCCAGGTGGAAATACAGGGCCTGGGCCGATGTGGGCATGTCCAGAAAGCGGTCCGTCTCCACCACCTGGAGCGAAAACATCCTTTTGACTGCCATCAAAACACCTCTGATCCTGCTGCCCCAAAGAGCTTGTTCATGTACTCCACCAGATCATCCCGGCGGAAGTACCAGGACTGGCCTTGCTTGGCCCCCGGAAGGACGCCCTCTTTCGCCATCTTGGCGATCACCTCCGGGTTGCGCCGTAGCAGTAGGCCAGCTTCGGCGCAATCGCACAGGACCGGAAGCTCGTCCACGCTGTGGATCACTCTCCGGGGCTTATTGGGCCGCATTGCATTTCTACGCATATCGATGCCTCCTCTCGATAAGATCAACCAGGGCAAACAGCCAGTCGGCCAGCTGGTAGGCTCCGGCAAAAATGATGATGTAATACACAGGGCCACCTCCTCAATACTTGGACAGCTCCATATACAGGGAAAAGGCGCTGCGGGCCTTCCTGATTCGCTCCTCACTCGTCTCCCGGCCAATTTCACCCAGGTGGGCGAAAGCAGCTGCTTCTGTGTAGTACAGCTCGGAGAGTTCGTTCAGATGCTCCATCAAAGCGGTATGCTGTTCTGCGGTCAATTCGATTTTCAACATTGTGTGGCCCCTCTTTCTCTGTCTGCGTCCTCTGGAATACAACTATCCACGTCACTCTGTTCGTGCGCTGAATCTTTCAGTGAGTGGAGCGATTTTTTCAGGTTTTTCGCATTTCCAATTCCAGTGCGGTTTGGATTATTGCCAAAACGGAACGGATACAATGAACAATCCGAACATGGGCACAGTTTTACCTCATGCGCTTGTCCGCAACAGCAATCAAGGCATTTGACGCGAATAGCTTTAAGCGGTGTCATACGTCCACCTCTTTCTCAACAATTTCTTCCACGTCCACCCCCAGAGCGCGGGCAATTCGTCCAAGTGTCGCTGGTCTTACACTTCGGCCAGAAATAACGTTGTTGACAGTGGGACGTGGCATCTCAGCCGCTTTTGCCAGCGCTTCGGGTGTCATGCAGGATCGGGCGAGGGCAATTTGTAATTTTTGACGGTTTGCAATCATGTAAACATCACCTCTTTTTGCATTTGATTGAATTGATGCCAGTTTAACTCAATCAGATGCAAAAGTCAATACATCAAATCTATCTTTTGCTTGATTTTTCTGGCAGGCATGTTATAGTATCAG
>JAGBEM010000206.1 GCA_017936985.1 Oscillospiraceae bacterium | reverse complement strand
CAGGGTTTTGCTGGCATCCGGCAAAGCAGCTACACAGCATCATGATCGTCAGCACAAGGGCAAGTACTTTCCATAACTTTTTCATAAGTTTCGTCCTTTCTGATTGTAGATAGCTGAGACAAAAATGTATATTAAAATACACGTCCTAACATAAGTATAAACAGAAAGGATTGATAAGGCAAGTTAAGGCTGGTGCCGTTGTAGCCAAAAATGGTCATTTGCGCTTTATTCGTTTTGTCGTCTTTGCAGATCCGCAAAAATTAAATAGCTTTGCAAACAAATGGTTCTTCTGTATAGCAGACCCATTCGTCCTGCGGTACAGCGTAGCTGACATTTCGGAATACGATCTCACCGCCCTGAGTCCAGCTCTTGACCAGAGGTGCATCCGTGCGCTTATTGATCGAAACATTCTCGATGAGGATCCGATCATAGTTGGCTGCGTGCAGGAAAGCAGTATTTTCCACATCATCCCGGAAAGAAACGGACAAATTGCGCATCGTCAGGGTCAGCAGGACATCCTTTGAGCCGTAGGCCGTCAGGGGCATACCGATATTGGTAGCCTGGATGTTCTCAAATTTAACAGATTCCAGAGGGCGATGGGCCTGCCAACGCTCGTTGCCGGAATAGTTGTAATGCAGGAAGCGGTCCACATTATCCACTGTACAGTTCTGGATAATGATGTTACCGGGCTGCTCCGGAATGTCCACTGAGAAGTCTGCATAGTAGGTAAACACAGAAAGCATATTGGTACGGGGGGCCTTTACCACGCGGGCACCCTGCTGCTTTTCCTCCAGAGTCAGACCACCGCGGAAGAAATATTTTGCCGGACCAAAGAACTTACAATCACGGATCAGCGCGTTGGTGCCACCAAAGCGCAAGCCGGAACAGGCAGTATTGCAGACACAGTTGCTGACCAAGGTATTGATATTACCAAAGCCTGCGATACAGTCATCACCGGTGTAGAATTCACTGTTCATGATTCGCAGGTTGGTGCAGCTGGTACAATGGATGCCGTCGTGACCTGCCAGAACGGTAACGCCGTCCATTACAATGTCCAGGGTATCAAAGATACAGTGCGCCCAGTTGCCTGTGTTCTGGATGGTGTAGCCTTTTAAAGTCACACCGCGGCAGTTATGCATACTGATACCGTGGGGGCCTCTGTAACGCTCCTCCCCGATCGCATCGTAGGTATCCTGACCATCGATCACAGAGCCGGGCTCACCGATAATGGCAATGTCCTCGGCGTCAATGGCGCGGATGATGGCATTGCCCCATCTACCGCCTGGTTTTTTCATAAAGTCATAGCAACGCTGTACGCCCTTGACAAAGGGCTCCCACGGCTTTTCTGTCAGGTATTCGGCAGGCAGCGGCTCTAGTTTATCATCATTAACAATGTTGTAAAGCTCCGGGTCCCGGCTGGCATACAACTCAGCTCCAGCGCACAGGTACAGCGTTGTGTGAGAACGCAGGCGCAGGCTGGCGATGTAATATCGGCCAGCTGGTACCTGGACGATACCGCCGCCCATAGTCCAGGCTTTATCCAGTGCTGCCTGGAAGGCTGCTGTTTGAAGTTCTGTGCTTTCCTGCTTGACACCCATGTCAAGAACGGATATGACTGTTTTTCCCATGGTATGCCTCCTGTCAGATCAGATTGAATTTATCACGAAGGACGAAGTGATCCGCATAGCCGATCATAATATCAAATTCGCCCTTTTCGCTGATGTGTTTGCCTTCCATATTGTAGAAGCGAAGCGTTTCTTCGGTAACGGTAAAGGTAATTTCCTTTTCCTCACCGGGAGCAAAGGTGAGCTTCTGGAAAGCAATCAGCTGCTGGACCGGTCGGACAACAGAGCCGACCAGATCGCGCATATATAACTGAACAACTTCTTTGCCGGTACGATCACTGTCATTACGAACCTTAACGCTGACCTGGATGCTGCCATCAGCAGTCATTTCATGAGAAGAAAGGGTTAGGTCGCTGTAGACAAAATTGGAGTAGGACAGGCCGTGACCGAAGGAATACAGCGGCAGCGTCGGGCAGTCAATATAGTCAGAAGCATAGCCTCTATGGTCTACATGGCTACGCCAACGGGGACGGCCGGTATTGGGATGATTGTAATAGATCGGGCATTGGCCCACATTCTGCGGGAATGTCATGGAGAGCTTTCCGCAGGGATTGGCTCTGCCGAACAGCAGATCTGCAGCAGCATTGCCGCCTTCTGTGCCCGGGAACCACATAGTAAGGATCGCAGGTGCGATGGCATCCAGATCAGAAAGATCCAGAGGACGGCCATTAAACAGGACTACAGCCGTGTTGGGGTTGGCTGCGATCACCTGCTTGGCCAGCTCCAGCTGCATACCGGGCAACTTCAAATCTGTGCGGCAGTTACCCTCACCGCTGTAGGTCTGAGGTTCACCCAGACATAGAATCACAGCGTCGGCAGTTTTTGCCAAAGCAATGGCTTCAATAAAACCAGAGGTATCCGTATCATCCCACAGGCAGCCGCAGCCACGAGAAGTAGAAACTTTATTAGCGCCAAGCAAAGCACTTACACCTTCAAAGACAGTTGTGGTGTCCTCATCCTTGCCATCCGGGCTCCAGAAGCCGTTAATACCGTGTTCATTGGCGAAAGGTCCGATGACGGCGACCTTTTTCAGATTCTCAGACAAAGGCAGCAGGCCGTTATTCTTCAACAGAACCGCGGATTCTGCTGCAGCCTTTCTGACGACGTCTCTGTGCTCTTGACACAGATAAAGCTTGTCAGCCAATGGCTGATCAGCGCCGTGATAGGGATCTTCAAACAGGCCCAACTGCTCCTTGAACTTCAAAACCCGCATCACTGCTTCATCCAGCTGCTGTTCCGTAAAGATGCCTTCCCGAATCAGTTCTTCCAGATGGTGGAAATAACCACTGGAGCACATTTCGATATCACAAGTGTTTTCAAAGGCCAGTTTTGCAGCTTCCTTTTGATCGGCGGCAACACCATGAGGCAGCAATTCTCCAACGGCATTATAGTCACTGATGACCACACCGTCAAAGCCCCACTCCTCACGGAGAATCTTCTGCATCAGCATAGGATTGGCGATGGAAGGTACACCGTTCAGAGAATTAAAGGACGGCATGACCATGGGAGCACCGGCATCCAAACAAGCTTTATAGGCAGGCAGATAGTATTCGCGCAGTTCACGCTCGGAAACTTCCACAAGATTATAATCTCTTCCGGCTTCCGCGCCGCCGTATCCGGCGTAGTGCTTAACGCAGGTGGCCAGATTGCCGGGCTTTTCTACACCGTCACCGTGGAAGCCACGGATCTGGGCGGCTGCCAGTTCACTGGTCAGTCTGGGCTCTTCGCCGCAAGTCTCCATGACGCGACCCCAACGGGCATCCCGGACATAGTCGACCATGGGGGTAAATGTAACCTGCACGCCGCTGGCGGAGGCTTCCTTTGCGGCGACCCGGGAGCAATCCTCAGCAATTTGGGGATCAAAAGAACAGCCCAGAGCCAAGGGAATAGGATAAATAGTACGATATCCATGGATCACATCTCGCATAAAAACGATAGGGATCTTATGGGGGTCATTCTGCAAATGCTTATCCTGAATGTCTGTAACTTCTCGTACAGAAGCAAAATTCAGAACACTGCCGACCGTTGCCAAATCTTTATCGGTAAGGCCAAGCTTTTGCTGAGGGCCGGTGATGTCTGAAGTGGTGTTGGTAAACAGCATTGCGTTATACTGTGTCAGCTGTCCGATCTTTTCATGGATGGACATTTGACTTAAGATTTTTTCCAAACGATTCATAGAAATCCTCCCGTTATAATGATCAGCCCCAGGCAGAGGCAACCGCTTCGTGCATATCCCGGTCACCGTGCCAATCAGGGTTACGGTTCAGCTCAAGCACGCGCTGTACATCCATTTTCGGCTTTCTGTCGGGAGTCAACAGCCCGTTGATCTCCTGCATGACATCGGTCAGCTGGGTATAGCAATAACCCTGGT
>JAGBEM010000205.1 GCA_017936985.1 Oscillospiraceae bacterium | reverse complement strand
CTGCCTTCCACTGCCATACCTGATTGCTGGCGGGCAGCGGATTGGGGGCGGGGAAGACCTTCTCAAAGAAGGTGATTGCAAAGGCGACTGCGGTCGTTGAGAAGTGCACTCTCGGGTGGGTGGTATTGTTCTGGTAAATGGCGCGGTAGTTGGTTTCGCCGTTGGTGGTGAGCTCATAGAACTTGCCGCTCTCGACCTCGGGGATATCAAGCTCGCCGTGACCGAAGTTGACGAAGTTCTTGGCGCCGCAGGACTTCAGGAACTCTGCGGGATAAATCGGATCGCCGTTATCGTCAGCATAGTAATAGAACTCATCGTACTTGGACTGGATGACGCCAATGGAACGGTCGTCCCCGAGCTCGGCAATGATGTTGTTGCCTGCGTCAGTGACCCACAGAGAAGCCTGGAGCAGAGCAGCCTTGACAAGATGCTCTTCCCGGGTGTTGTCAAGCTCGATCTCCATGTCGATACCAGCCGATGCGCCGGAGGAGTGACCGGTCATGCCGATCTTGGTCTTATCAACATAGGGCAGGGTTGCCGCAAGCTGTACGGCGGCATCCGTGCCAACGCCCGCAGTAAAGAGGTCGGCGCTTGTGGTTGCCTCGGAGTCGCCGTGACCATGCATATCCGTCGCGAGCACAACGTAACCGCGCCGTGCCAGTTCGACTGAATAAAGATCCTGCATCTCCTTGTTGTTGTACCAGCCCTCAATGGTAATGATGGCCGGAGCAGGGTTCTCCTTTGTTGCGGTTCTCGGCCGGTACAGCTGAATGCTTACTTCGTATCCCGCTTCATCAACCACTCTCAGTTCCGATACGTACACTTTGCCCATGTCGGTCTGAATACATGACGAAACAATGACGCTGATCAAGCAGAATGCCAGTGCGATGCACAGCAAAATTTTTGCGCTTTTCTTTGCTTTCATTTTCGCTTTCCTTTCTTTCTCCATTTATTGAATTTGACGAGAACCGGCCACAATTCTCGTCCTCCTTATCTCTAAAATAGCCGTTCTGCACAAAAAAGTCATTAAGAAAGCGTATTGCACTTTTCATCGTTTTTATCCTCTTTTTTTGCGCTTTTTATTATTTTTGACATTCTCGCTTGACAATTAATTAACTTAAACAAACTTTTCCCGGCCTTATTGGGCAGAGTATATAAAAGCCAGAACGGGCGGGCCGTTCTGGCGAATCATCACTTAAACATATGTTGGCGGTAAATGGAAGGGGTAACACCCTCCATGCGTTTGAACACGGCGATGAAATTGCTGACGTTCAGATAGCCCACATCCCCGGCGATCTGGGCGACACTTTTTCTCGTCCCCCGGAGCTGTTCCTTGGCCAGCTCGATCTTCTGCCGGTTGACGTAGTTCACAAAGGTTTCCCCAACCTCGCGGTTGAAAAGGCGGGAGAAGTAGCTGGGGCTCAGATGGCAGAGATCCGCCATTTCTTTCATGGAAACATTTTCTCTGGGGTGGTCCCGAATAAAGGCGACAGCAGGGTATATGGCGCTGCTGGGCTTTACAGGGAGTTGAGCAGCGGCTGTCTCTGGTGTCTGGATCACCGGGGCCTGCAGTTCCTGAATATCGGCTTCGCTGCTCCACTGCTCCTTATTTAAGCTCAGCGTCCACTGGTATGTCTCTTCCCTGTTCCGCTGTTTCACGGCCCTATCCACGGTGTACTTTACGATGGAGTCGATAAATTCCGCAATTTCCACGATGCGCTCATACTCCATCTCCGGCAGACGCTCATACATCTCCAGCAGATCCTTGCGGGCCGCTTCCTCCTCCGCCTGGAAGGAGCTGATCTCGTTCACCAGCCGCACGGCTTTCTCCGCGTCCTTGTTCATCAGCCGCACCTGACCGAACATTACCGCGCCAAGGTATCTGTCACCCACCATCACCGGCACAGCCACATCCACGATCCCGCAATGGCAAAGGTAGATGTATGGCCGCTCAAGGCGCACCGCCTCCAGTCCGGCCAGGGCGTCACAGCGAAAACAGCGCTTACGGGAAACAGGATTCTCCCGGATGACGCTGCAGAACTCCGTGCGGCAGCTATGCTTTGTCACGGGGTTGCCTTTCAGGTCAATGCATATGATGGCTGTCCCGGTCACTTTTGCCAGCTGATCCTGTACCTTCTCCCAAAGCGGGATATCCAGGATGCTTTTCATGTCAAAGTCCGTTCTGGCCACGGAACCATCCCTCCCCTATATGGGTTTCACCCCTAAGATTAAGACCATAATACCCGGCATGATTTTGAAAAGCAATGTTTCGTAAGCAAAATCATATAATTGAACAATTTTTCGCTATTCGATTCGTCAATTTTGCACAGCGAATTGCTGCTGTAAAAAGCAAAAGCGCCGCAGCCATGGGACTGCGGCGTTGCAATGTAGCAGCGGACCATTTTAGATGCCGGTCTATTTACAAACGACGATGATCTGAAGGGCAAACTCCTCAGATTTGACAAGGGATGGGTAGCGTGTAAAACCGCACTTCGTGCGTCCTGCTTCTTTACTATTACTTTTTATTCACTTCTCCCAAAAATCGACCCCATTTTTAGTGAAGAGTGAATAGTGAAGAGATAATAAGTAAAAATCGACAAGCACCAAAAGGTGCTTGTCGATTTTTGTGGTGGACGATACAAGACTCGAACTTGCGGACGCAGCCGCAGGCGGCGTGCATCCGCGGCGATCCGTCCGGGCGATGCCCGGACTCGAATGGTCACAAGTTCGAGTCTGTTCTTTTGGACAAAAACAAAACTCCGCAGTCAAGCGACTACGGAGTTGCTATGGTGGACGATACAAGACTCGAACTTGTGACCTCCCGCACGTCAAGCGGATGCGCTACCAGCTGCGCCAATCGTCCAGCTCTCTATCAGCGAGGGATATTCTATATCATAAAAACAGAATTGTCAAGATTTTTTTGCGGGAACATTTCGCTTTTTGCGGTGCAGAGGCGGCAGAGGGTATAATCGCAGGCAAGGCGCAGATAATGACACCAGAAACCGATGGGGGACGAGAAACATGAAAATGACAAACGACGAATACAAAAACTATACCGACAGCCATTCGCCCCGGTCAAAGTCCGGCCGGAATATGCTGCGGGCCTTTCTGGTGGGCGGGGCCATCTGTCTGGTGGGCCAGGCCCTGATCGACATCTTCATGGCCCTGGGTATAGACCAGGAAACGGCCTGTACCGGCGGCTCTGTCAGTCTGGTGTTTCTGGGCGCTTTACTGACAGGCCTGGGGGTCTATGACGATATGGCAAAGTTTGCCGGGGCGGGTACCCTGGTGCCCATCACCGGGTTTGCAAACTCTGTGGTAGCCCCCGCGCTGGAGTTCAAGACCGAAGGCTTTGTTCTGGGCACGGCGGCAAAGATGTTTATCATCTCCGGCCCGGTCATCGTTTATGGCATTTCCGCCAGCGTGGTGTACGGTTTATTATATGTGCTTTTTGGCGGATAAACGAATAAATGACCCGGAGAAACATAGAATGAAGCAAGAAATACTGAAGGAAAAAAGCATCCACTGGAAGCCATGGTGCGGGGAGCAAGTTACAATGTCTGGCTGCCGTATTTGGCGGTGATGATGCTTTGGGAGCAGCTGATCAGGCGGCGGATGTTCTTGTCATGCATGCGCTTCTCGCTGACGATGATGCCCAGGGAACGGAAGTGCTTGGGAGAGATGGGGACGATCTTCACCTGGTAGCTCATGCCCTTGACCACCAGCCTTGAGAGCAGACTGACGCCCAGACCGTGCTCCACCATGGAGACGATGGATTCATCGTCCAGATTGGTGGTGATGATGTGCGGCCCGATCTTCCGGGGGGAGGCGGCAAAGATGGGGAGAATATAGGTGTCCGCGCCCTGAGAGGGCATGAGGAACTGGGACTCGTCAAAGCGCTCCACCGGCATCACATCACCCTCCAGGGGAAAGCTTTCCGGCAGCACGGCCACCAGCTCATCCTCCCACAGGGGGATCCAGCCAAAGCCCTGGGCCAGAGACTCATCATAGCTGGTCATGATGCAGTCCAGCTGGTCATCCCGTACCGCGCTGTAAAGCTCCACCAGACCGTCCATAATCAGGGAGACCTGGGTATCCGGGCAGACCTTGCGGTATTCAGCCATAATCTGGGGCACCCAGTGGCGGGCGATACTGGAATAGGCCCCCAGCCGCAGGGTGGAGCAATTGCGCTGGCGCAGCTGCTCCGCTGCCAGATCCAGCGCATCCGCCGCATCGGCCAGACTGCGCAGTTCCGGCAGCAGCTCCTGTCCGGCGGGAGACAGCCGCACGCCGCTCTTGCCGCGCAAAAGAAGGGTCAGCCCCAGCTCTGTCTCAAGGGAATTCATCATATGGGTCAGCCCCGACTGGGTGTAGCCCAGCTCGGAGGCGGCGGAGGTGAGGCTGCCAAGGTCCACCGCGGCAAGCAGTGCCTGAACTTTTTTAGCATCCATTGTTGAAAAAAACGCCTTTCTTTGTCAAAAAATGAACAAATTCCGCGATCATCTATGAGAGAATCTCATCACATACATAATAATGTAGAGCTATGAAAAAAGCAAGCAAAATGTTATAATCAATTTGCGCAAGAGAGATCTCATGTTTGCAGAGGTATTTTGAATTTTTGAGAGGAGATTTTTATGGAGAACAATCGCGGTTCCTGGGCCAGTAACTTGGGCTTCCTGCTGGCTGCTGTTGGTTCTGCTGTCGGTCTGGGCAACATCTGGGGCTTCCCCAACAAGATGGGCAATAACGGTGGTTTTGCCTTCCTTCTGGTTTATCTGGTGCTGGCTGTGCTGTGCGGCTACATCGTTATGGT
>JAGBEM010000016.1 GCA_017936985.1 Oscillospiraceae bacterium | reverse complement strand
GTCGAAGATCTCCAAGTCTTTACTGTCGTCCACAGATTCATCATGTAGGCACAGATAGTCGGCAATGGCCTTGCCGGTATCATTGCCATAGAACCGGTAGAGCTTCTTAAAGTGGGGATTGGTGATCTTGCCAACGTTTTCCGAGATCTTGATCTTGGGTTCGATGGTGCCATCATCCTTGACAACAGCTGCCAGCTTGTAAACGCCACCGAAAACCGGTTCGCTCCGGGCAGTGATCAGCCGCTCACCGACGCCGAACATATCGATCTGGGCGCCCTGGCGCAGCAGATCCTGGATAATGTATTCGTCCAGAGAATTGGAAACAGAAATCTTACATTCTGTCCAGCCGGCATCATCCAGCATCTTACGCGCTTTTTGGGTCAGGTAGGCCATATCGCCGGAATCCAGGCGGATACCGCATTTGGTAATACCCTTGGGCTTCAGAACTTCGTTGAATACCCGAATAGCATTGGGCACGCCGGACTTGAGGGTGTTGTAGGTATCCACCAGCAATGTGGCGTTATCAGGATATATCTCGCAGTAAGCCTTAAAGGCTTCATACTCGTTGTCGAACATCTGGACCCAGGCGTGCGCCATCGTGCCGCCGGCATAGACACCGTAAAGCTGGTCGGAGATGGTACAGGCAGTGCCGTTACAGCCACCGATGTAGGCCGCTCTTGCGCCGAGAATTGCTGCGTCCGCACCCTGGGCACGACGAGAGCCAAATTCCAGAACCGTACGGCCCTGGGCTGCGCGGACAACCCGGTTTGCCTTGGTAGCGATCAGGCTTTGATGGTTGATAGACAGCAGCAGGAACGTTTCGATCAGCTGCGCTTCAATAGCCGGTGCCCGGACTGTGATGATAGGCTCCTGGGGGAAGATGGGTGTTCCCTCCGGAACTGCCCAGATGTCGCCGGTAAACTTAAAGTCCGCAAGGTAATTCAAAAACTCCTCGGAGAACAGCTTCCTGTCCCGCAGGTACGCAATATCCTCCGCACTGAAGTGCAGGTCACGAATGTACTGGATGATCTGCTCCAGTCCTGCTGCAATGGCAAAGCCACCGCCATCCGGGCAACGGCGGAAAAACAGGTCGAAATAACAGATTCGATCCTTGTAGCCTTTCTCAAAATATCCGTTACCCATCGTCAGCTCGTAGAAGTCACAAAGCATGGTCAGATTGAGTTTTTCATTTACTGCCATAGGTTTTCCCTCTTTCTGTAATGAAGTTGATATTATTATATCGAATACCTGCTGAAATAGCAACCGTTTTTTATTGACTGAGCGTATTTTTTAGGCTATACTGAAAGCAGAAAAGGAGGTAATTACCATGGATATCACAGTTGGAATGAAAGGCGAAGCCTCTACCCTTGTTGAGCGAGAGGATACTGCCGCCGCCGTTTGCTCCGGTACACTACTGGTTTACGCCACTCCCTGCATGGTGGCGCTGATGGAAGGTGCCGCTGTGGAAGCGCTGGAAGGTGCTTTGGAGGAAGGCCAATCCTCTGTCGGCATCGAGCTGAACATTCAACATATTTCAGCTACTCCTGTTGGCATGGAAGTCCGGGCAGAAGCAGAAGTCACTGCCGTGGAAGGTAAGATCATTACATTTGAAGTCCGCGCCTTTGATGAAGCCGGCCAAATCGGCAAAGGCACTCACAAACGGGCAGTGATCAATGCCCAGCGGTTCCTCGACAAGACCTACGCCAAACTATAAGGAGGTTTTTCTATGGAAGATTACAGCGCAATGATCCGCAGCACCTTTGAAATGGGCAGTATTCGGGATGCCGAAGCGCTCTTTGAGACCTGCATCAAAAACGCATTCCCCACCAACATTTTTCGACGGCTGGAGCTGATCCGCTTTGTCCGGGAGGAGCAATATCTGGAAGGGCGGAGCTGGAACCATGTTTTTGAGATCCGTAAGGGTATGCTGAAAGGTTCTCCCGTTTGGGAAGTCCACTGCCGCCGGGTCACCATGGGAAAATCCCCGGAGAAAAATGTGTACCTTGATTACACCAGTCTGGGATTTGTAGACTATATAGAATGAAAACAGGGCGCTTCGGCGCCCTGTTTTTATCTGTAGAAAGTGTTTCCGCCGATGAACTCCCGCAAAAGGCTTGTAGGCGGGATTTCATCATCTACTTCCGCTTCCTGGACAAAGTTCAGTATCTTGACGATGGCCCGCACCTCATCGTAGCTGGGATCCTCCGGTGGAACTGCTGTCAGCAATGGGAAAATGTGCTTTTTCAGCACTGCCAACTCATAGAGCGTGGAGCTGTTGAAGATCACATCGGCATGTTCCTGATACGGGAATATCCATCGTTTTTCGCCCCGGCGAACGGAATCCCACATATCGATGGTACGCTCCACAGAAGTTCCACGGCTTTCATAGTCCCGGACGATCCGGCGCAACAGCCGCAGATAGCTGGTAGGGATCCGGTTGTGATCATCCAAATTCAGCGGCAGCAGCGGACTGACATAGAGCCGGAACACCAGATTGCTTTCCAAATTCTTGGGAAGCAGCACAGGATTCAGGGCATGCAGTCCCTCCACAATGATCACAGTATCTGCCTGCAGGCGCAGCTTGTGACCGTGCCATTCCCGTTTGCCCCGCTTGAAATTGAAGGTCGGAAGCTCCACTTCCTCCCCGGAGAGCAGCGCTGCCAGATGCTGGCCGAACAGCGCCGTATCGATGGTGTTGATATGTTCAAGATCCACTTTTCCGTCGGGGCCGGGCAGGATCTGATCCCGGTCAATGTAATAATCATCCAGGCTCATGAGGATGGGCTTTTTGCCATGGACACGCAGCTGTGTAGCCAGCCGGTTGGCAGAGGTGGTCTTGCCGGAAGAGCTTGGGCCAGCCAACATCACGGCTCTTGCGCCCCGCTGACAGACCATATCTGCCACTTGGGAATAGCGTTTTTCATGGAGCGCTTCATTGACCCGGATCAGTTCCCGGATCCGTCCGCTGCCTACCAGCTCATTCAGATCTGCAACGGTTTCACATTCCATCAGCTGACTCCAGCGCTCACCCTCGGAGTGGACACTGAAGAAGTTTGGCATTTCGCTATAGTCGCTGACCTCGTCCGGGTCGCTGTCGTCCGGGAAAATGAACATAAAGCCGCCGTGGGTGGGGATCATGTCCCAGACCCGGAGATACCCGGTAGAAGGCGCCATTTCGCCGTAGAAATAGTCCATATAGTCTTCATAGCAATAGACATCGAAGGTTTCCACTTGACGCCACTGAAGCAGTCTTGCCTTGTCATTTTGTCCGTTAGCGGCAAAATGGGCAATGGCATCTTTGGTTAGAACCCGGCGACGGATCAGCGGAATGTCCTGTGCAACGATTTTTGCCACTTCCGCTTTCAGTTTCTTGACGCTGAAGTCCTCTGCACCACTGACTTGAATAAACAAACCGGAACCTACCGTACAATTCATCTTCCCTCTTGCCTTAGGCCACAGTCTACGAAGGGCCAGGAAGATCACAAATTGGGCCGTACGGACATAGGCATCCCGTCCAGTGGGATCGCTGTAACGCAGCAGATGCACCTCACCATTTGAAGCAGCGATGGCCCGGCGCATGGAAGGCCGGTCCGCAGAAAGCTCCTTCTCACGGACAGGGATATAATTCAATGTAAACACTTCACCGGCGATCTTCGCCGCCAGCGGATCGGTTGAAAGCTTACCGGTATTCAATCCAAGCTCTCTGACCATATCCAGCAGGGACTGATTCAGTTTTGCCTGGATCATGTGACCGTCAATGATCAATTTCATGTCATTACCTCCTTTTTCTTTCCCAATCGGATCAACTGAACGATGTTGATGCCTGACAGGCAAAGATTCAACACAAATACCGGCCAAGTGGCACAGGCAAATGCATAGATCATGCTGACCACAGAGCCTGCCAGATTCAGCCAGCGAAGACGCTCCAGAGATGTCATCATCATAGACAGCAGCACGAGTGCTGTCCCTAAATAACCAAACAGTTCAAGATATAGATTCATAGGCTCCTCCTGTCCGAATCACTTCTGCACACCCTGTTCGGTGGTCTTGGGTCGAACCGGATTCAGCGCTTCCTTCTTGTAGCCGCAGCCGGGGCATTCATAATCCTCCGGCAGATCGGAAAATTTGGTCCCGGGCTGGATCCCGGCTTTGGGATTACCCAATTCTTCATCATAAACAGAGCCGCAAAGCTCGCAAACGTATTTCATAATACTTCCTCCTGATATGTTTTGTTGTAAGATCATACCGGAAGCCGACAAAAAATGGCTGGCTACCGGGTTTATTGGAAAACCGGTAGTCAACCATTTACGGTGGTTCGTAGAGACGCTTGCCCATATTGCAAGTATATACCCATTAGCAACATACATACTATAGCATATTTGCACAATAAATGCAAGCATTATTTTCCGTTTTTAGTGTAAGATATCCCCAACGCAAGTTGCATAGCCGCGGACAGTGCGTACCATCTGCTGCGGACACAATTTTGTTCACAGAATGATCTGCACCATGGAACCGTCAGAGGATTCCATATGTACCAATTCCCAGGAACCATGTTTTCGCTTAATATATCGGATCTCATCGCAAAGTGCATCCACTGCCGCCGGAGGAATATCCGGCACAGCTTTTGTGTACCGTTTTCCAATGCGGATCCCCAGTTTCAGTAGCCCCTTGCTGAACAGGAGTCGGGTCGGCAGTACGATGCAAAAGCGATGCTTCCCCGAAGACAATCGGATCTTCATTCGATCACCACTTCCATGGTATCTCCGTTCGCGCTTTCCATCTCAACGATCTTTCCGATCATACCCCTTTCAGCCAGTTCCATAATCTTGCTAAGATCTAACTTTTTAATGGCATCCATGCCGTCTGTGTAATTGGGAATGATCTCAACGCCCATTTCAAGCGCGATTTTCACCAGCATCATGGGCAGATTGACGCGAATCTTGTCTCCATCACTGCTGAGCATTTTGACCCGCAGTGTCAGATCCTCCAAATCTTTGCGTTTGTCCGTAGGCAGCAGTTTAACTTCATTACTGTTTCCTGTAAGCAGATCATCCACCGTAACTCCCAAGAGCTTTGCCAACGGTATCAGTAAACTGATGTCCGGACAAGAAATATCATTTTCCCATTTGCTTACCGCCTGGGATGATACCCCAAGCTGTTCTGCCATTTTTTCCTGGCTCATCATTTTTTCCTTGCGGAGTTTAGCGATTCGGTTGCCGATAGTTTCGTTCATAATTTTTGCTCCTTTCTTTGGATGCTTCCATTTTAAGGAAAAAAAGAGGTAGAATACAGAAATCAGCGGTTGGAATTCACCAACCGCTGGTAGGAAACCGGCTCAACCGCCGGTTGGATTTTCTCCAATCGTCATAATATCGTAGGGGGTCGTCTGGTAGACGAAGTAATTCAGCCAGTTGGAGAATAGCAGATTTGCGTGACCCCTCCAGCGGACGATGGGTTCTTTGGTATCGTCGTCATCCGGATAATAATTCTTCGGCACAGAAATGGGAAGTCCCAGCTTCTTGTCCCGCAGATATTCCGTTTCCAGCGTCAGCGGATCATATTCCGAGTGACCGGTAACAAAGATCTGCCGACCGCCCTTGTTCATCAATGCATAAACGCCTGCTTCTTCTGAGGATGCCAAGATCTTTAGTTCCGGGATCACTTCTATGTCCTCCCGGGATATGGTAGTATGCCGGGAATGGGGTGCCCAGAACACATCATCAAATCCCCGCAGCAGGATCGCCCGCTTATAGTCCCGGTTGTGCCGGTATACGCCAAAGAGCTTTTCCGGAAGCTGCTGCTTCTGTATGCCGTAGTGATAGTATAGACCTGCCTGAGCACCCCAACAGATATGGAAAGTAGAATGGACATGGGTCTTGCTCCATTCCATGATCTGGCACAGTTCGTCCCAGTAGTCCACATCTTCAAATTCCATATGCTCCACAGGTGCGCCGGTGATCACCATACCGTCGAATTTCCGGTCTTTCAGCTCATCAAAGCTCTTATAGAACGACAGAAGGTGCTCCTGGGATACATTTTTCGCCCGATGGGTAGTGGTATGCATCAGCTCCAGATTGACCTGCAGGGCGGTATTGCCCAAAAGCCGGGTCAGCTGGGTCTCAGTGGCGATCTTGGTCGGCATCAGATTCAGCAGAACGATCTCCAGGGGGCGGATGTCTTGGGTAATGGCGCGGTCCTGAGTCATCACAAAAATATTCTCCTGCTGCAGCGCGCTGGCGGCTGGCAGGTCATTGGGGATCCTGATCGGCACAGCGGATACCCCCTTTCCGTAAATTTGTGTATATTTTACCCCAAGGTATCTATTTTGTCAATTACAGTGCCTGGATAATAGTGCATCAGGATCTGTTCAAAAGTGCTCCCTGTTACCGCCATGGCATCAGCGCCGTACTGACTCATGCCCACACGGTGCCCCTTCCCTTTCGTGGTCACCGCTATGCTGGCACCTTCTGCTTTCATGGTAAATGCAGTGGAGTTTAGCCCCAGAAGTTTACGCAGCTGAACGCCGGTATAACTTTTTCCGGCAATCATCATGGTGGCTACACCGCCGCCTTCCGACCAAGTGACTGTGCCTAGCCAGCTTTTTGCACTGCCGGTTAGATTGCGGTCCAACGCATCGGCAAATTCTTTCTGCGTGAAACACACCGTTTCCGTATATGCGGAGGCTGCCTCTTCCCCTGGGCTGTCCACCGCCTGCAAATATGGAATATCCGATCCCCAAACGGCGGCAGCATCCTCTGTTCTGCCACCGGAGCAGGAAAAATAGGTAGCTTCCGCCAGCTTTCCTTGATAGGTTAGGACTTGTCCGGTGGTTGCCAAAACCGCCTGGGTGATCTTGTTCACATCTGCCTGGTTGCCGCGTTTTTCCAGGTAATCCGCCACAGAAATATAGGCCTGGCAGCAGGTATGATCTGTGCAGACAGCGCCCTGTGGATGGCGTACGCCTTCTTCATAACGCTTTAAAGCATATGTCCGGGCCACGACCGCCTGGGCCTTTAGTGCCTCTGTTTCAAAAGAGGCCGGCATTTCTGCCAGCACGACTCCCACAAGATAGGTGTCCAATTCCATCATGGTCACCGCACCCTCTGACAACACCGGAATTTGCATCAGTTCAGGCGGTTGTGTCTGTTGGGTCTGCTGCAGCTGCGGCAGGCTTTGCTGCGGTTCAGTGTTTTCAGGCTGCGGGTGAATCATTTTGCTTCCAAAGCGCAGCGTCATAGAAGGCAGCATGATGCCCAAAATCACAGCCAACAGGATCTGTTGCCAGTTGCGTTTCATATCCATCCCTCCTGAAACCATTCTAGCAAAGCACAAACTTGTAATCTGCCGTAACAGGGCGAAATCCTTTCCAAATTTATCCCAGTCCTTGACACGAGCCCCCGGGAGAAGTATAATTTATGGCAGAACATCTCGAAAGGTCACGAAATATGAAACGATCTGTAAAACGCATTGTGCCGATCCTTTTGGGCATTTTGATCATATGCAGCGTTATCTGGTATCTGGGCGTTTATGACCGGGCCTTTACCCAGGATATGCTGCTGAAGCAGGCAAGATTTTTTGACGATCGCGGCAACCATAATGTTGCAGCTTGGTTCTATGACCTGGCTTACCGCCAGTCCAACAACGACGAAGCCGTCGCCATCGAGCTTGCGGAAAAATTCAAGGAATCCGGCAACTTTACCAAAGCAGAATACACACTTTCCAACGCCATAGCAGATGGCGGCAGTGTGGATCTTTATATCGCCCTTTGCAAAACCTATGTGCAGCAGGATAAGCTGCTGGATGCAGTGACCATGCTGGAAAATGTGTCTGACCCTGAGATCAAAGAACAGCTGGAAGCCCTGCGGCCCCAGGCACCCATCAGTAATCCCGCCCCCAGCTTCTATAGTCAGTACATCACGGTTTCCATTGAAAGTCCCTCCGGAACACTGTATGTGACCACAGATAAGGAGTACCCTTCTACAGCCGACGATCCTTACAGCGGACCCATTCAGCTTGTAGGCGGCGAAAATACGATTTATGCTCTGGCTGTGGGCGATAACGGACTGGTAAGTAAATTAGAGATATTTGGCTATATCGTAGGCGGTGTTGTTGAGGAGATCACTTTGGCAGACAGCGCCATCGACGCTATGGTCCGGCAAATGCTGGGAAAGACGACAGATGATGCTCTGCTGTCCAGTGATCTCTGGACGATCACCTCTGTCACCATGCCTTCCGAAGCTACCAATTATTCCGATCTGCAATATTTGCCGTATCTAGAGTCGCTGACCATTGAAAATGGCCGTTTCGAAAATCTGGGCAGCCTTGCTTCCCTGTCCTACCTGTCTGAACTGACCATCCGAAACAGTACCCTTTCCTCCGGCGATATCGCCACCATTGGTGCGCTGCCCAATTTGCGTAAACTGACAATGGAAAACTGTAGTCTTTCCAGTATCGCAAATCTTTCTGC
>JAGBEM010000015.1 GCA_017936985.1 Oscillospiraceae bacterium | reverse complement strand
TTTACGATTTGGAATTTGAGTATCAGCGATAAACCATTTGCATTTTTCAACTTTTTTATATATAATAAAGGGGTCACAGAATGTGACCCCTTTATTTCGTGTTTCCAGGAGGTTTTCCCAATGATCCAGAATCTGAACCAGATCAATTTTCAATATTTTGGAAATATTCTGCCCAGCCGGGAGAAAACCGAAAATATTAGGGATATTGAAAGCCGATTTGTTCTAAATTCAGAACAAAGAAGCATTCCGGTTTACCAGACTGTTGGGGAAACCCATATGTATGTCAGCAGTGGCAAAAGTGTACTTTCCGTTTCTTTGGACGGAGAAAACTTCCGCCATTTTTATTTTGACAAGACTGTATGTATCAAAAACAACATTTATTTTTATCTTTCTCCCTTCAAAGGGGATGCCACAGTGATCGCCATTTCTGCCAGAGAGCCGATCCCTTCCGGCAGTCGCCCCAATGACAGTCTGCGAATGGATCAGCAGCTGCAGATCGCAGGCATCTACACCTTTTTCTACCAGGAACGGGAGCAGGGCTTTATCTATTCCGGCGAAGAACATCCTATGCCGGAGCTGACTTATGTGGATCAGGGTGCGCTGCACAGTGTTACCGACGGTCAAGACATTCTGCTGAAGCCCGGAGATATTGCCATTTTTGGCCCCAATCAGTGGCATATGCATTATGCAGACATGGGTGTTGCACCCCGGTATGTGACCATCAGCTTCGATCTGGAGGGTGCGGACATCTCTCCCCTGCTGAATCGAAAATTCACCGCACCGCAGCAGGCCATCACACTGATCCAGCAAATGCTGCAGGAACAGGAGCGAATGGACGCTTTTTCCACCGACATGATCATTGCCCATTTGACCTCGCTGATGCTGCTGCTTTTGCGGCAGGCCGATTCTCCGGCAAGCAAACTGCGCACATCCAACGCAGTCCACTCTGAAAATGAGATCATCCGCCGGGCACAGCAGTATATCAGCAGCCACATCCGGGAGAAGCTGTCTGTGCCTATCGTTGCGCAAAAGGTCGGTGTCAGTCCCAGCTATCTGACGGCGCTGTTCCACAAAAATTTGCAGATATCCCCCGGCGAGTACATCCGGCGGATCAAGCTGCAGGAGAGCAAGCAAATGATCCGGGAAAATTCCATGAATTTTACAGAAATTGCCCAGGCATTGCAGTATTCAACGGTCCATCATTTTTCCCGGCAATTTAAGGAAAAATTTGGTCTGACACCTACGGAATATGCAAAATCCGTCCGTTAAGGAGAGCAGCTATGGATTTTAAGGTTTTATGTGTTGGCGACGTGGTAGGCGGACCGGGCATGGACCGTGTACGGCGCAGCCTGCGGTATTTAAAAAGAAAAACAGAGGCGGATTTCGTCATCGTTAACGGCGAAAACGCTGCGGTGGTAGGTATCACCCCGGATCAGGCAGAGGATATTTTTGATGCCGGTGCGGATGTGATCACCCTGGGTAATCACAGCTTTAACAAGCGGGAGATCGTTCCCTATCTGGAGGACAACAACCGGATTCTGCGGCCTACCAACTATGCGCCCCAGACACCGGGCCGCGGATATGGCGTATATGACACCAGCGCTGGGCCAGTAGCAGTCATCGATTTGATCGGACGGTGCGACATGGACTTTGGCCCGGACAATCCGTTCCTGATGATCGAAAAGATTTTGAAAGACATCAGCGCTAAGATCATTCTTGTGGAGCTGCACGCGGAGGCTACCTCCGAAAAACTGGCTATGGGCTATATGCTGGACGGACGGATCAGTGCTCTGTGGGGTACCCACACCCATGTTCCCACGGCAGATGCCGGGGTCCTTCCCAAGGGCACCGGATATGTGACAGATCTGGGTATGACCGGACCGAAACACAGTGTACTGGGTATCCGGCCGGATCTGTCGATCGCTAAATTCCGGGGAGATCTTCCCCAGCGTTATCAATGGGCAAATGGCCCAACAAAGATGGAAGCCGTTCTGTTTACCATCGACACAAATACCGGTCTTTGCAAGAAGGCAGAAAGGGTGGATTTAAGTGATGAAGATCCTGCACAGCGCTGACTGGCACCTCTGCTCTCCTTTAATGGGACGCAGTGAGGAACACAGCGCATATCTGCGCCGGGAACTGCTGCAGATCCCGGAAAAAGTGGCCAATCTTTGCCGCAGCGAAGGTTGCGACCTGCTGCTGCTTTCCGGCGATCTTTTTGACGGCAGCTGCAATCCGGAAAGTCTCCACGCCGTACGCACGGCACTGGCAGAGGTGAAGATCCCGGTATTTATTGCGCCGGGTAACCATGATTTCTCCACGCCGAACAGTGTGTATCTGACGGAAAGCTGGCCGGAGAATGTCCATATTTTCAAGCACCAAAGCATTGAAGAAGTGACTCTGCCGGAACTGGACTGCAAGATCTACGGCGCAGGCTTTGAAGCTATGGATTGCCCCGGGCTTTTGAAGGGCTTCCATACCGAGGGCAGTGAGCGGTGGCATATCGGCGTTTTTCATGGCGATCCTCTGCAAATTTCTTCCCCCTACTGTCCCATTACCAGCCAGCAGGTCAAAGACTCCGGTCTGCATTATCTGGCCCTGGGACACATCCACAAAGGCGACAGTTTCCGTGCCGGAGATACCTTATGTGCCTGGCCCGGATGTCCCATGGGGCGCGGCTATGATGAGCCCGGCATGAAGGGCGTTTTGCTGGTGACCCTGGACGACACTGTGGAGGCAGAGTTTTTGCCTTTGAACACACCCCGGTTTTTTGATGAAAATGCAGAAGCCGGAGAAGATCCCGTTTAGGCTAAGTCCATGCTGCTGCCGCCGGTGCAGACCCAGGATGCTTACCGCATTACGCTGACCGGCTATTCTGCACCTATTGATCTGACAGCCATTGGGGCAGCTTTCCCTCACATTCCGTATCTGGAGCTGCGTGACCGGACATTGCCGGAAGTGGATCTTTGGAGCGTTGTTGGCGAAGATACCCTGGAGGGCGTTTACTTTAAGCTGCTGCATGACGGATTGGATACCGAAAGCGAAAAGCTGCAGCGGCAATTAAAGCTGGCTGCCAGAATTTCCCGACAGATCCTGGACGGACAGGAGGTGGTGCTGCCGTGAAGGTCTATTCTATGACTGCCACTTTTGGCAAGCTGGAGCACCAGACTTTAACCTTACAGCCCGGACTGAACATTATTGAAGCGCCCAACGAATGGGGCAAATCTACCTGGTGCGCATTTCTTGTGAATATGCTCTACGGTCTGGACACCCGGGCAAAGTCCACCAAGACTGCCTTGGCTGACAAGGACCGCTACGCCCCCTGGTCCGGCTCGCCCATGTCCGGCCGTATCGATCTGAATTGGAACGGCAAGGACATTACGATCGAGCGGCAGACCCGGGGCCGGCTGATCTTCGGTGAGTTTTCTGCTTATGAAACAGCCACCGGCATTCCGGTGGAGGAGCTCAACAGCACCAACTGCGGACAAATGCTTTTGGGCGTTGAGCGAAGCGTATTCACCCGGGCAGGCTTTTTGAAGCTGACGGATCTGCCTGTGACACAGGACGATGCGCTGCGCCGGCGGCTGAACAACTTGGTGACCACCGGTGATGAAAGCGGTGCCGGCGACAAGCTGGCAAGCACGCTGAAGGATCTGAAAAACAGATGCCGCTACAACCGGACCGGCCTACTTCCCCAGGCAGAAGCCCAGAAGCAGCAGTTGGAAAATCAGCTTTCCGAGCTTTCTGCCTTGCGGCAGGAAACTGAGAAGCTGCGTCAGCAGTTAGCCGCCAAGGAAGTTTGGCTGGCACAACTGGAAAATCACAAAGCCACGCTGCTGTTTGAAGCATCCCGGGAGGATGCTCAGCGGGTAGCTCAGGCAGAGCAGGCCTGCGCCGATGCTCAGGCTGCTTACGAAGGACTCAAGGACAGCTGCGAGGGGCTTCCCTCTACGGAGCTGGCCCAGAAAGCTCTGCAGGAAGGAAAAGTGCTGCAGCAGCTGCAGCAAAGCCTGCAGATGGAGCAGCATCTGCTTCCGCCACTGCCGGAGCAGCCGCCTGTACCTGCGCATTACCAAGATATTGACACAGTTGCCGTTGCAAAGGCTGACTTCGACGCACAGCTGCAGCTGGAAACCGGTCGAAAAAAATGGAACCGCAGTTTGTGGGTCTTCTATGCGCTGGCTGTCCTGCTCAGTGCAGGCGTTGCGGTGGCTGGTTTTGTGATGCATCTCCCCCTGCTGTACGCCGTTGCCGGTGTTCTTCTGGTAGCGACCTGCGGCACATTGCTGGCCGTCAGCGCAGCCAAGGCCAACCGTTTCCGTCGGGAAATGGATTCGATTTACGACCGTCACCCGGGGCTCAGTCCCGACCAGTGGATCGGCGATGCACAAGACCATGTGCAAAAGCAGGCAGCGTATCAGCAAGCACTTCAGATTGCACAGGCCACACGCGCCGATTTGGATGCCAGATCTGCGCAGCTGCAAGGGCAGATCCACAGCTTTGCCGGCGAAGAAGATCTGCACAGCTGTCTGGATCGCTGGGCTCAGAACCTGGCGGCGCAGGATGCTTTGGGCAACGCGCTGCGGGACTGGAAACAGGCTCAGAAGCACGCGGAAGGTCTGCGGGCCATGCTGAAGCCTGCGCAGGCTCCAAAGGAAGCAGACACCCTTACCTACTCCACCGCCGATACCAATGCGCTGCTGGCCTCTGCAGCCTTTGATCTGCGTCAGCTGCAGCTGAAGATTGGACAGTACGAGGGCCGGGCGGAAGCATTGGGGCAGGAATCCTCTATCCGCAGTCAGCTGAAAGCTGTTACCCGGCGGATCCATCTACTGGAGGATACCTACGGCGCACTGGAGCTGGCGCAAAACGCGCTTTCCGCTGCTACTACGGAACTGCAGCGACGGTTTGCTCCCAGGATCTCCAAACGGGCTCAGGCACTGTTTGGCCAGCTGACCGGTCAGCGCTATGACCGGCTGACGCTCAGTTCGGATCTGAGTCTGAACACCTGCACCCAGGAAGAGGCCACCCTCCGCCCTGCCCAATACCGCAGTGATGGCACTGTGGATCAGCTTTATCTGGCACTGCGGCTTGCCGTTGCGGAAGAACTGACTCCGGATGCACCGCTGGTATTGGATGACGCTCTGGTTCGCTTTGACGACACACGGTTGACTGCTGCTTTGGATATTCTTCGGGAATATGCAGACAATAAGCAGGTAATTCTGTTTACCTGCCAAGGCAGAGAAAGTAGGTCATAATGTCAGGATGCGGTAATTGCTGCGGCAACTGCGGCGGCTGCGGAGAATTGATTCTTTCGGAGGGCGAAGTCGCTCTGCTGCAAAAGCTCGGTCAGATCCCCTTCCTGCCGGCAGCCCGGCGCGCGGATGATATGACCCCCGTGTATTTGGAAGATTCTGAATACACAGCAGAGGAATACAGTCTATTTTTGCAGTGTCTGGAAAAACGGGGATTGATCCGGCTGGATTATGACAAACCCCTATCCGGCTTCCGTTATGAACAGTATGCTGCTTACCCTGTTCATGGGAGCTTTGCGCTGACGCAGCGGGGGCAGCAGGCTTTGGAACTCATAGAAATTCAAGGCGTATAACAACAGCCGGACAGCTTAGCTGTCCGGCTGTTGTTATACGCCTTGAATTTCTATGAGCTCCAGAACCTGCTGACCCCGCTGTGTCAGGGCAAAGCTCCCATGAACAGGGTAGGCAGTGTATCGTTCAT
>JAGBEM010000204.1 GCA_017936985.1 Oscillospiraceae bacterium | reverse complement strand
CTGCGGCGGAGAGATCCGTGACGATGCCCGTTTCTGCCCTCTGTGCGGCGCTGTTCAGCTTGAGCCTGCTGCAGAGCCTGCAGTTGTTCCTGCTGAGCCGGTGGTCGTACCTGCGCAAGAGGTAGCTGCTGAGCCTGCGTTCATTCCTGCAGAGCCTGTGGCAGCACCTGTTGCAGAACCGGAGGTTATTCCTGCTTACGAGCCTGCTCCGGCGGTCGAGCCCGCACCCCAGCCCAAGTATGAATATGTTCCCCAGCCTGAGCCTGTAGCTGCTCCCGTGGCAACTGCTCAGCCGGTATACCAGACGGTTTACCAGACGGCTGCGCCTGTTTCCAATGCGCCCCGGTATCAGCTGCCTGACAAGCGCGGCCTGTGCAAAATGTTCTTCCTGGGCCTAATCACCGGCGGTATTTACAATATGGTCATTATGAGCCGTATTGCCGAAGAGATCAATATGGTTGCCAGCAAGCACGACGGTCAACGCACCCAGCAGTATTATTGGATGCTAATGCTCACCGGTTTGACACTGGGCATCTATGCTTTCGTGTGGATCCACGGCCTGTGCAACCGCATCGGCGGTGAAGTTAAGCGCCGCGGCATCAACTACAAGTTCAGTGCGTCCACCTTCTGGCTGTGGGGCATTCTGGGCAGCCTGCTGTTCGGCGTTGGCCCTCTGGTCTATACCTACAAGCTGTGCAAGGCTACCAACCTGATGAACCGGGATTATAACATCAACGGCTAAGAAAATGTAAAAAAGACGGGATCGAAAGATCCCGTCTTTTTTGTTTTCCATCAGTCTTTCAGTGCTTCGGCGATGGCGGTCATTCGTGCAGGGTCCAGTTTGGTGACCTTTCGGTCGTAGCTGAGTAAGCCGTTGGTTTCGTCTTCCACATCGGAGACTTGAGTGTACACTGCGGCACAAAGGCCTGCGGCCTTTGTCGGGAGGATCTCGTTCAGATAGAGCCTTTCCACTGCGTCGGCAAATTCCTCCATGTCCTCAAATTTGCCGTAGCCGTAGGTCTGCTCCGTGTTAAACACGTGCTCCTCGGGCTTAAAGGAGTAGCCGCCGAATTCGGAAAGGACAAGGGGCTTGTCGGAGGGCTTCAGCTTAACAGGCTTGAAGTACACATGGCGGCTGTCCACATCGGTATTGCTGCGGCGGAACCAGCCGGAGGTGGTATCGATAAACCGAGTGTTGTCCAATTTGCGGAATTGGTCGCAGACATTGTCACTGTCGAACTGGCCCCAGCCCTCGTTAAAGATGGTCCAGTAGCAGATGCAGGGGTGATTTTTCAGCTGGTTGACAGTGGAAGCCATGGAATCCAGAAAACGCTGGCGGGTTTTGGGGTCTTTATGGAGGTTTTTGTCGTTCAGCTTTTGGATGCCAATGGTGGGCAGGGCGGTATCCCGGAAGAAGTTATAAGCGCCGTTATTGACCATGTCCTGGAAAACCACCATACCCAGCTTGTCACATTGGTAGTAAAATTCCTCCGGCTCGACTTTGATGTGCTTGCGCAGCATATTAAAGCCCAGGTTTTTCATAGCCAGGATGTCCTCGGCATAGCATTCCGGGTGGGCCGGGGTGAACAGACCGTCGGGCCAGTAGCCCTGGTCCAAAAGACCGTGGAAGAAGTAGGGTTTTCCGTTGAGACACAGCCGGGGCTGGCCCTTTATGGTTTTGATTTCCAGAGAGCGCAGGGCGAAGTAGCTTTCCACTTTATCTTCGGCGGTTTCTACGGTAAATTCGTAAAGATAGGGGTCTTCCGGACTCCACAGGTGAGGATCTTCCGGGGTGATGGTGCTACCCAGGGGGTATTCACCAAGACCGGGGATGATGATCTTGCCCTCCATGGGCGGTTCGGCGGAGATGGTGACGGAAGTGCCCCGGTTTTCAATGTTCAGCTTGCGGATATAGTGCTGCGGAACGCTTTCCAGCCAGACCGTCTGCCAGATGCCGCTGACAGGGGTATACCACATGCCGCCCCGCTTCATGACCTGCTTGCCGTAGGGAAAGGTTCTATCCCGAAGGTCGTCGGTGCAGCGGATCACCAGCTCATTTTCGTCCTGGAGGGCATCGGTGATGTCCACAGAAAAGGCCTCGTAACCGCCTACGTGGGTGGTCAGATGTCTTTGGTTTACATAAATTTCTGCGACCTGATCGGCAGCACCGATGTGCAGCAGGATACGACCCTTGTTGAAGCCCTCTGGGAGGGTGAATTTGCGGCGGTAGAACAGGGGCGTGCCCTCTGGAAAGTGTTGCTGGACACCGGAAAGCTGGCTTTCCGGGCAGAAGGGGACACGAATGGTCTGGGAAAAATCCTCTTCGCCGGCAGAAAATGCCCACTGACCATTTAGGTTTACATAACTACTGCGGCGCATTTGGGGTCTGGGGTAGACCTGCCAGGGAGTTTCGGTGGAGGAAAGCAGGGCTTCGCCCTGTTTTGTTAGCAAATCGATGGGCATAGGTTTTGTCCTTTCCAAGTTTAGTTTAGCGTTCTGTTTCGCCTAAAACTACCGTGTCATTGAAAGGAGAGTTGGCTTAACAGAACCGCAAGTCCCATTCGAACCAAAAGGTGCGGCTGAAACATGCATATACTATGTTTTATTGCGTAATATCTATTTCTCTGTTAGGAAATCAGGATAACAATCATATTCGAGCAATTCTCCATTATCATCATATCGATACAGCTCAACAAAAATATCCTTACAATCCTTACCCTCGAACATCTGCAGCTCTATGCATGCCGTAAAGATGAATGGACAATACCAGCTGTTATCTCCCGGGCCGTCAATAATCTTTTTGAAATCCTCAGCTATTTCAAAGCCGCAACTTTCTGCACGCTCCATATAATTCAGAAAATCATAAGAATAATCTACAGTAATGCCAATGTCTCGGCTGTCACCGAGTACGCATTGCAGAATTTGCAGCGGTAACAGGCTATTCTTCCACTCATCGACAATTTCTTTCTCCACAATCAGGATCAAGCAGCCGTCTTTATCTACTTTGGCATATGCATAGTTACCATTTAAAATCGTATCCGCGCCCTTTGTTGCACAAAAAACTTCTGGGGTTATGCCGTCCAGCGTGTATTGACATACAACCGGAGGAATATGAAGCACAGCGTAGGTTTCACGAAAGAAATACATAAAACATCCTGACATAACTGCCAACACCACAACGCCTATCAGAATGCGCTTGATCCATTGCTTCATAATTAACCTCTCTTATTTCTTCTTCAGCATTTTACAAAGAGGGATGAGGATCAGGCAGGCCAGGATACCTGCCAGGAAGGCGGCCAGGAAAATGTTTTCGTTGGGGATGAAAGAGGTGGTGCCGTCGCTGTTAACGATGGTGTCTGCGTTTTTCAGCACCGCGGCGCCGATGGCCGGGCCGATAACACCGGGGATCAGCACCTGTCCAACGATCCGCAGACCCTGGAACATACCAGCCTTGTTCTCCGGGGTGCGGTCACGGATCAGTGCGCCGATCATGGCACCGGTACCGATATAACCACACATCATGATCAGACTGGCAATGAACACCAGGGCGGTATGGCGTACGAAGTACAAAAGGACATAGCCGATCATCAGCAGGGCAAGAGTGGGGATGATGGCGGTTTTGAAGCCGGATTTGTCATAAACCTTGCCGTACAGGGCGGTGAACACCGCGGAAATGATGATGGCAGGGGCGAAGATCAGAACGTAATCGGAAAGTCCCAGGGCTTCGGTGTAATAAAGGATCAGGTAAGGCATGAAGATCTGGATGGAAATATTAAACAGTGCCAGCAAAACCAAGGTCATGTACAAGGATTTGTTGGCTTTGACTACGCTGGGGCGGAAGCCGTAGAAGATATTGGCGAAATATTTCTGGTTTTCTGCCATTTTTACGCCAGTGTCCTGGATGAGGAAGAAGCCAGCGATGCCCAGAGCGATAACAACAGCGCCAATGACGGTGAAGATCAGCGTCCAGTCCTCTGCCTTGCTCTGATCCATGCCCATAAAGCCGCCGAACACCACCAGGATCGCAAGCAACGGCATCATGGCGTTAATGCCCTCGGCAGTGCCCCGGTTAGTTTCGTCGGTGGCGTCGGTGAGCCAGGCGTTGAAGCAAGCATCATTGGCAGAAGAGCCGAAGAAGGTCATGATGCAGTCCAAGGCGATGGTCAGGGTGATGCAAAGGGAAATTGCGGCACCGTTGAAGGACATCATCGGGAAGAACAGATTGTGCACATCGTGTACCCGGATCAGACCGAAGCCCAGAATGGAGATGCCCCAGAGGATATAGCCTGCGCAGATGAACACCTTCCGCTTTCCCAGTTTGTCGGAAAGAGCGCCGATGAGCAAGGTGGTCACCGTGGCGGTGACGGCGGAGGCGGCCACCATGAAAGAGATCTGCTCCGCGCTGGCGTGGAACATTTTATAGATAAAGACATTTAGGTACATATTCTCCACGACCCAGGCGACCTGGCCTACCAGGGAGAAGATCACCAGAGCCAGGTAAAATTTCCCTGTGAGCTTGGTTTTTTGCATCATACATCGCTCCTTTTTGCGTTTCTGAACCGATTATAGCACGGCGCAAAACAAAGGACAAGGGGTTTCGCAAAAGTGAATTTGGCAAGATGTACAAAATTTGCAGGTGTTTTTGGGTAAAGCTCCAAATTATATTGGCGCAGGATTGACTTTTTAATGTCTTTGGATTATACTTTGCGGATAACAAACGGCATAGCAACAAGGTTGGGAACATAGAATATAAACCACCCGGGGAAAGGATGGCTGGCACAAGTGGAATTGGTATTGCGTGAGGTTACATATTTATCTATTATACTGCGGCTGGCGTGTGCGCTGATCCTCGGCGGCGTTCTTGGTCTGGAGCGGGGTATGAAAAACCGCCCGGCAGGCCTGAGAACCTATATGCTGGTGTGTGTTGGCTCTTGCTTGATCATGCTGACCAACCAGTATCTTTATCAGGTCTCTCAGGCTGGTGATCCCATGCGTCTGGGTGCTCAGGTGGTCAGCGGCATCGGCTTTTTGGGTGCAGGTACCATCGTGGTCACCAAGCACAATCAAATCAAGGGTCTGACCACAGCTGCCGGCCTTTGGGCTGCTGCCGGTGTGGGTCTTGCACTGGGTGTTGGCTTCTATGAGGCGGCGCTGGTGGCAGGTTTTCTGGTGTTTACGGTGCTGACGCTGCTGCAGCGTTGGGATAACCGTATGCGCAGCAAGACCCGGACATTGGAAGTTTATGTGGAATTTTCTGAAAAGACCAACCTGGGCAATCTGATCCGGCAGATCCGGGAGATGAATGTGGAGATCGAGAATGTTCAAATGGAGCAGGATCCGGCTACGGAGGAAAATGCCCGGGCGATCATCGCCACACTGAAGTGCGCAAAGCGGATGGATCATGCACCGCTGCTGAAAAAGCTGCGGAAGCTGGAGGGTGTGCTCTATCTGGAAGAGCTGTAAAAAATAGGATGAGGGCGCGGTGCAAACCGCGCCCTTTTGCTGTGCAGTTATCAAATTGTAGTTTATGGAGCTGTTCGATAGCCGCTATGGCGCGGCAGCGCCCAAAGGCTTCCCCTCTGGGGAAGCTGGCAAAAATCTTTGATTTTTAACTGATGAGGGCAAAACAAGAACCGATTTTACTGAGCTGTTGCAATTATCGGTACAGGGCTGACCCTCATCCGACCTCGCTTACGCTCGGCCACCTTCCCCCAGGGGAAGGCTTAACAGCTCGCTAAATCTCAATTTGAAGCCAAAAAAATAAAAATCTTAGAAAAAAATATTGCGTTGAAAAACCGGTTGTGCTATGATACAGGTATGATACAATCCCCTTACTGTATCAAGGGGAAACCTGAAAGGAGCTGTTGTGTTATGATGGTAAGAACACACTCCCTGTCCAAGCGTTTGCTTGCGACAATTTTGACTGTGGTGATGGTATTTTCTATGATACCGAATCTGGGTGTTTCCGCACAGTCGGATGCCAATCCTTCTACTGGCATTATCGAAGCTGTGACGGATGCATCGACGCTGGACAGCTGGAAGCTGGCCTTTGATCCGGAAAACATCACTACGCAGCATGCGGGCGGCGTTTGGACGGACAAGTCTGTCCTGAATGCGGCGGACGCAAGCAGCAAGCTGAATGTATCCATTGGAAAGGATAACTTCCTGGTGGCGCTTTCTGCGCTGGCAGCGAACAGTATTATTGTCGGTCAGGGTACTACCCCGACGGATACGGTGTTCGTGCTGGATATTTCCGGCAGCTTGAGCACTACAGAGCTGGACGCCATGGTAGTGGCAGCAAACGATGCCATCCATACCCTGCTTACCAGCAACGAGGATAATCGAGTAGGTATCGTGCTGTATTCCACCAATGCCCATACGCTGCTTGAGCTGGATCGCTATACGCCGGTCACCAAAAACGGAGATACGGTATATATTGAACGGACCAGCGGGACGATCCGTACAGCCCGGGTGACCACCGGCGAGGGCTGGAATCGGACGACGACCTATATCAAGGACGGTCAAGGCAATGAGGTCAATACCTCTGTGGAGCTGAGAGGCGGTACTTATATCCAGGGCGGTCTGTGGGAAGCCTACGGACTGTTCCAGGCGGCGACTGTTTCTGACACCCGTACTCCGGTCATGGTGCTGATGAGTGACGGTGCGCCTACTTATACAACCAACAACTACAGCGACGTTCCGGACGACTCCAACTATGGCGCGGGCAACAGATCTACTGCCGGCGACGGTTTCGTGACCGGTCTGACTGCTTCCTATGTGAAGAATCAGATCGCTGAAAAATATCAGAACAAGGCTTATCTGTACACACTGGGTCTGGGCGTGGACAATGTGACCGACAGCGATGTGGCAAAGGCTGTGCTGGATCCCATCGACAGCAAGCACAGCGGCATTGAGGATCTGTGGGATGATTTCGAGGCACTGGCCAATGCATGGAATAAGTCCATGACCGTTAACCTGGGTAATTCTCCGGACGATCCTTCCATCAGCTATATGGCAGGTCTGGAAGAGGTCTATGTCAACAAGTATTTCTCCGCATCTGAGGCAAGTGACCTGTCTGCTGAGTTTAAGAAGATCGTCAACGAGATCAGCCTGAATGCCGGTTACTATGTTACCCGTCTGGATGGTGAGAATGCCAACCTGGGCGGTTACATCACCTTTGTTGACGAGATCGGCTCCGGTATGCAGATCAAGGATATGAAGGGTATTTTGATCGGTAATCAGCTGTTCACCGGCGAAAAGATGGTAACTGCACTGCTGAATCAGGAATTCGGCACTGCCACCGAGCCTACTACGCTGGGCGACAACATGGTCTGGGCGCTGAAGCAGCGGCTGGGCATCGCGGATACAGCTACGATCCATCAACTGATCCAAAACGCATATGACGCTGGTCAGATCGGTATGACTACCGATGCAGGAGGCAATATGACCTCCTTCAGCAATTACGTGGGTTGGTTCTCCGATGCCAACGGTGATTGCATCGGTTTCTGGAATGCAGAAGATCCCAATGCCGAGATCCCTGCAAACGCAGCTTACGCCAACAAGTGCTATCTGATGATGGGCGCAACCACCGACAGCCAGACAAGCCATGCATCGGATATGATGTATCTTACGATCCAGGTCTCCAAGGCTGTGACCGGTGGCAAGGTCCTGGACAAGACACCGGAGCAGGTGTCCTTCCGGATCCCTGCAGGTCTGCTGCCTACGGTGACCTATCAGATCGAGCTGGACACCGACAATGTGGATACCGCTACTAAGGCTACTGTGACCTATAAGGCTGCACAGCCCATCCGCCTGCTGTATGAGGTGGGTGTCCATGAGAAGCTCAACGCGCTGAACATCCATGAATTTATCCGGGAAAACTACCAGGCAAAGGATGAAAACGGCAACTACTATCTGTACACCAACGCATGGCGCTGGGAAAATGCGGATAACGACTGGACCAAGCATCCGGTCAAGGGCGATGCAGTCCTGGAAGATACTTCCAAAAACTCCATCACCTATGCTTATTTCGAGCCCGGTGAGGATAACGAGCACTACTACTTCACCCATGACGAGCAGATCTATGTGAAGAACGGCGATACTTATACCGCTGTCACTTCCGCAAGTCAGCTGGCTGCGGGCAATACATATTATTATAAGCATCATACTTACACCAACTCCGGCAGCGGCATCAATACCCACTATGACGAGCTCAGCGCCGAGGCGCTGCAGATCGCGATCGGTGCAGGTCTGACCTATGTTCCCAAGGGCACGATGCACTTCTATGGTCACTCCCATGACCGGGACAAAGCGCCCAACACTACCGGCAGCTACTTTGGCATTCGCCATCACCTGGTGAATGCCAAGATCGATGGCAGCAGCGCTGCGGACAATGCTTATGAGCTGGTCTACATGGGCAACAACGGCCGGATCACCTATGCGCCTGCCCAGGGCATCTCCATTTCCAAGAGTATGGCTGACGGTACAACACCCGATGCTGTATTTACCTTTGATGTGACGCTGACCGCACCTGCTGGTGTGACCTTGGCTGCTGAGTATGATACCGTTCTGGTGGCTGCCGACGGCACCGAGACTTCCGGCAAGATCAGTGTCAGCGGCGGCAAGGCTGTGGCAACTGTGAAGCCCGGTCAAACGCTGCACATCATCGGTCTGCCTACCGGCACGACCTATACCGTTACCGAACGCAGAAGCGACGGTTATCTGCAGTCCGATGCTACCGGCATTACCGGCAGTGTTGCAGCCAACCACATGAGCGCGGTGTCCTTTGTGAACCGGGTTCGCGGCGTGGGCAGCCTGAATGTGGTCAAGGCTGTGGAGTACCTGAATGGCGCAGTCAAGACCGACGCTGCGGCAAGCAAGAAGTTCCCCGTGACCGTCACTGTCACTGATGGCGATGTGCTTTACACCGGCAAGGTCTATGTGGACGGGACTGAAACCGACGTTACCGACGGCGTGATCAGCTTTGAGATCGTGGACGGCCAGACGGTGACCATCACCAATCTGCCTGAGGCTTATACATATACTGTGGTCGAGGGCGCACTGCCTGCAGGCTATGCCTATGTTGGCGGCACCGGCCTGACCGGTACGATCACCACCGGCGTTTCCAACGCGGTGCTGAACAACAGCTATACTCCCGAGGAAGTAAAGATCAATGAGGTTGCTCCCTTTGTTACCATTACCGCAAGCAAGAACATGGAGTCCTCCCACAGCGTGGACTTTACCTTCCAGTTCCAGCTGCTGCAGTTTAACGGCCAGGAATGGACGGAAGTTACCATCGGCGGCAACAAGGTGATCGCGGATCTGCACGTAACAGCTGCGGGCACTTCCTCTGTAGAGTTGGATCTGAGCGGTCTTACCTTTACCAAGGCCGGAACTTATGACTTCCGGGTGATTGAGGTGATCCCCGCGGTTCAGGAACCGGGCATGACCTATGACCGTACCTTCCACGACTTTGAGATCGTGGTGGCGGATATCGATCTGGACGGCAAGCTGGAGATCAGCAAGGTCGAGGCTGTGGGTCAGCACACCGTGGTGACCCCGGGTGCCGATAACTACGGCGTAACCGCTGGCTTTACCAACACCTACGCACTGAATTCCACCAAGCTGACCATCCAGGCGAAGAAGATCCTGACGGATATCACCGCCGGCGGCAGCAAGAATATGACCCTGAAGGACGGCCAGTTTACCTTTGTGCTGACCGACACCACTGATGTGGCGAACCCTGTCGTGCTGGGCACCGAGGGCAACGGCGTACTGGGCGATGTCCTGTTCCCCACCATTACCTACACCAACGAGGGTACTTATACCTACACGGTTCATGAGGTAAACGAGGGCAAGGCTGGCTACACCTATGACGGTGCTGTGTACAGCATTACCGTTACAGTGGGCAAGAACGGCGATGATCTGGTTATCACCGACATCGATGTGCTGAAGGATAATGTGGATACCGGCTATGTCTTTGATGCGGCTACCTTCAACAACATCCTCAACGGCGATACCCTGGCGTTCAACAACACCTACAAGGCAGATCCCACCACGCTGAATCTGACAGGCAACAAGACCCTGACCAACTTGACCCCCGGCGTGGCAAACACCGATATGACTTCCTCCATCAAGGCAAACGACTACACCTTTGCACTGAGTATGCAGGATGGAACAATGCACAAGATCGCCAGCCTCACTGCAGAAAAGGGTTACTATGAGTATGACGAATCTCAGCGCAGTGCCTATGACGGCGGTGTGATCGCGTTCAATAACCTGTACTTTAACGAAGCAGGCACCTATGTGTTTGAGCTGGTTGAGAAAAAGGGCAGCAAACCCGGTGTTACCTATGATGCTGCTGAGTATCTGATCACTGTTGTGGTTACCGACAACGGCGAGGGTAAACTGGAAGTGACTTCCACCACCTACACCAAGGACGGCATCCCCGCAAGCAAGATCGAGTTTAATAACACTTACAAGGCAGAGGCTTCCGCACCTGTGACTATCACCGGCTCCAAGGAGCTGACCGGTATCCGGGATATCGTGGATGGCGAATTTAGCTTCACTCTCACCGGCAACGGCGTGAACGAGACGGTGAAGAATGTGGGTAAGACCTTTACCTTCTCTGAACTGACCTTTGATACTGTGGGCACTTACACCTACACTGTTTCTGAGGTCAACGGCGGACAGACGATCAATGGCGTGACCTATGACGATACTGTCTACACGGTTACCGTCACCGTCACCGATGATGGCACCGGCAAGCTGACGGCTTCCGTTTCCGGCGGTGAGAACATTGCGTTCGAGAACGATTATGTGGCGGCACCTGCTAAGATCGCACTGACCGGCAGAAAGCTGCTGGCTGGCCGCCCCAGCACCAAGCCTTTGGGAGATGGCGAGTTCAGCTTCGTGCTCACCGGTGATAAGGTTGCCGGCGGCAGCGAAACTAAGAGCAATGCGGCTAACGGAACCATTTCCTTCTCCGAGATCGAATTTGATACTGTGGGCACCTACACCTTCACCATCAAGGAAGTGATCCCGACCAATAAGGCTCCTGGCATCCATTATGATGAGACCACCATCAATGTGACTGTTGTTGTCAAGGATAACGGCTTGGGTCAGCTGGTAGCCACCGTTACCATGGATCCTCGGCAGGATGTGGCGGATGTGGACTTCCGGTTCTTCAACCGCTACCATGCCGACGATACCGATCCGGTGGTGCTGGAAGGAACCAAGGAACTGCTGAACCGTCCTGCGCAGTATCCGTTGGAGGACAATGAGTTCAGCTTTATCCTGAAGGATAAGGACGGCAAGGTGGTCGAGACTGTCAAGAATGTGGGCAACAAGTTCACCTTTACCGGACTTACCTTTGATGCCGCAGGCGAATACGCCTACACCATCGAAGAGGAAAACGGCGGTGCTACCATCGAGGGTGTCACCTATTCCGCTATTAAGTATGATGTGACCGTTACGGTTACGGACGAGGGCACCGGCAAGCTGACAGCTTCTGTGGAATACAAGCTGAACGGCTCTACGGTCGAGGCGGAAAATGTGAAGTTTGTCAACACCTATGCCGTCAATGACACCGAAACGCTGGAGCTCAGCGGCAAGAAGGATCTGCAGGATCGGCCTGCGGAATATCCGCTGAAGGAGAACGAATTCAGCTTCACCATCACCGGTCCTAACCTGCCTGCCGAGGGCGAGACTGTGACCAATGATATAAACGGCGACTTCAAGTTCTCCAAGTTGAACTTCACCGCAGTGGGCGAGTATGTCTACACCGTTACTGAGGTCCACAAGGGCGAGACCATCAACGGCGTGAAGTATGACGATGCGGTCTACACCGTTACAGTGAATGTGACAGATAACGGCGAGGGCGGACTGGATTCCACCATCACCTACGAGAAGAACGGCAGCACCGTGGGCAAGGATGATGTGATCTTTACCAACACCTATGATGCAGCCGACACCGATCCGGTGATTCTGGAAGCCAACAAGGAGCTGACCGGTCGTCCCAGCCAGTTCCCCATGCAGGATAATGAGTTCCAGTTCACGCTGACCGGACCCAACATTCCGAATGGCAGCGAGACCAAGGGCAATGTGGGCGGCAAGGTCACCTTCACCGGCATCACCTTCGACAAGGTGGGCAAGTATGAGTACACCATCACCGAAGTCGCGGGCGGTCTGGATTACATCGACTATGACGAGACTGAATACAAGGTCATCGTGGAGGTCAAGGATCTGGGCACCGGCAAGCTGACCACCCAGGTCACCTACACCAAGAACGGCACCCCTGTGGATGCAGACAAAGTGCTGTTTACCAACGCTTATCAGCCCAAGGCTACCGATGAAGTAGAGCTGGGCGGCAACAAGAATCTGGTCAACATTACCGGTGGCGGCAGTATTGCCATGACCCCCGGCAATGAATACAGCTTCAACCTGAAGGGTAACGGCGTTGATGAGACGGTCACCAATAACGGAAGCAGCTTCGCCTTCTCCAAGCTGACCTTCGACAAGGCCGGTGACCATGTCTTTACCATCACGGAAGTCAAGGGCAGCAAGGATTACATCGGCTATGACGATGCCGAGTATCAGGTGACCATTACTGTCACCGATGAGGGCACCGGCAAGCTGAAGGTAACGGACATTGCCTACACCAAGGACGGCGCAAAGGCTGACAAGGTGGTCTTTGACAACACCTACAATGCAAAGCCTGTTACCGGCGTGGTCATTGAGGCAAACAAGACTCTGACTGACATTACCGGTGGTGGCAAGCTGACACTGACACCTGCAAATGACGACTTCTCCTTCAATCTGAAGGGTGCGGGCGTGGACGAAACTGTCAAGAATGTGGGCGGCAAGGTAACCTTTACACTGGATTACAACAAGCCCGGCAAGTACGAGTACACCATGACCGAGGTCGTTGGCAACAAGCCCGGCATCGGCTATGATGACAAGACGGCTTACAATGTGGTTGTTACCGTTACCGATCCCGGCGACGGTCAGCTGGTGGCAAGCGTTGCTTACAAGAAGGGCGACGCTGCGGTGGCAGCTGAGGATGTGGTATTTGCCAACACCTTCAAGGCCGCAGACGCAGAGCTGACCCTGGCAGGCAAGAAGACTCTGTCCGGCGGCCGTGATCTGAAGCCCGGTGAGTTCAGCTTCACGCTGAAGGGTGAAAATGTAAACGAGACGGTTGCCAACGACAAGGAAGGCATCTTCAAGTTCAACACTTTGACCTTTGATAAGGTGGGCACTTACAGCTTTACCATTTCCGAAGTCAACGGCGGCAAGACCATTGACGGTGTCCATCATGACGAAAAGGTCTATGAGATCACTGTCACTGTCAGCTATGACGGCAAGGAAATGACGGCTGTGGCAACTGTGGATGGCAAGGAAGTGGACGAATACGGCTTTACCAATATTTTCACCCCGGATCCCGTTACTGTGGAGATCACCGCGGAGAAGAAAGTGGACAACAAGTCCACCCTGCCCATGGGCAAGGATGGCTTCACCTTCCAGCTTACCGATGGCCAGACACCTGCAACCAAGGTCAGCGGTACCGACGGTTTGGCAAAGTTCCAGCTGACTTACACAGGTAAGGATGTGGGCAAGACCTACACCTACAAGCTCAGTGAGGTCAAGGGAAGCATCGATGGCATGACCTACGACGAAAAGGTCTACGAGATCACCGTCACCATCAGCCAGGATGCGACCACCGGCGAACTGAAGGCAACTGTAAGCAAGACCGACAATGCGGTGTTTACCAACGTTTATGCGCCTGTGATCCCCGATGATCCGGAGCCTCCCAAGACTGCGGACAACTTCGATCTGGCCCGTTGGGCAACCATGCTGACATTCAGTGCGTTCTGCATGATGGCAGTTCTGGTTCTGGGCAAGAAGAAGCAGGAGCAGTAAAAATCCAATAAAAATCAGCCAGCCCGAAAGGGTTGGCTGATTTTGTTGATATGGGGTTTAGCGGCGGGTGCCGCTGACCTGGTACATTTGGTCGTTGGAGATGATCACATCTACGTCGAACCATGGCTGCATTAGTTCTGCCAGAGCGTTTTCTTCCAGTAGGTCAATAGATACCTTGCTGGCCCGCTCGTGGTGCTTGATCAGGGCCGCCCGACTCATGCCGTGGGCAATGGACAGCCGTCCACCGGGTTTTAAGTGCAGGGCCAGGGTTTCGATCAGTCTGGCAGGCTCCGGGAAGTGGGGGAAGGCGTTATAAACCATGACTGCGTCAAAATGGTGGGCAAATTCTGCTGTTTCCACATCGCCACAGATCACGTTGACCTGGGGGAATTTGGCGGCGGCGATCTTTGCCATCTCCGGGGAAATATCAATGCCGGTGACAGAATGGACATTGCGGCTTAAGTAGTCGGGGAACAAAACGCCGGTGCCGCAGGCAACATCCAGCACATCTATGCCGGGGCGGATGCCGCCGTTATCCAGGATGGTGGCGATGATGTCCTCGTTGCGGATCATATCCTCGTCCCACCAAGGAGCGCAGCGGTCAAAAAATTCGATAATGTCTTTCTTTTCCATATTACGCAACCTTACTGTAGCGGCTGGGGAGCACCTTGGCCTTGGTCAGGGTCAGCATCAGCAGGGGAACCAGGATCAGGTGAGCCACGATGCCGGGCACAGCCTCAACAAAGTAGCTGGCCAACCACAGGCTCAGAGAATACACGCCGGAGGTCGCCGCCATGAAAATAGCGGTTGCGATGCCACCGGCGATCCGGCCGGCGATCATGGCGAGGCTTAAGCTGATATACACATCCAGGGTGGCTTTGCCGGTGCGGATAAAGTGCATGGAAAGACCGCCGGCCAGACCGTAAACCAAAAGCTCGGGGATCATGCGGATCAGCATCAGCGCAGGCGGCATACTGCTGAGCAGGCTGGACAGCACCGGGCCGAGAATGCCGCAAAGAGCGCCGTAACCGCCGCCGCAGACCAAGCCGCAAAGCAGCACGGGAATATGCATGGGGGACAGGATGCTGCCGAGGCCGATGCCGTGGAAAGCGATGGGCAGAACATAGCACAGGGCGATGCAGACGGCGGTGATGGTAATGCGTTTGATGGAAGACATGGGCTTCATAGGAGTTCCTCTTTCGTTGTTTTTTGCCATTATAGCCCAGCAGGGAAAGGAGCGCAAGCCCCCTGGGGGGTTGAAATTTAAAAAGAAAGACCGGCGAGGGAAAACCTCGCCGGTTTTGTGTATTGATCAGTCGAACTTCAGGAACAGCTCCAGGATACGCTTAGCACAAACTTCCATGTGCGCGCGCTGCATCCGTCCGGTGGCAAGTGCCTCCCGGAGCACTTCGGGCTCGCCGTTGGGCATCCGGATGTCGTTACCGGCCATGACGCACCATGCCTGATCGCAGGGCGTACCCCAGTCGGTGATCTCGATACCCTCAAAACCCCATTCGTCACGGAGGATGCCTTGCAGCTGCTCGTAGCTGGTGCAGCAGCGGCGGGCGTTGATCAGATTGTAGCTGCTCATAATCGTCCAGGGCTGCGCTTCCTTTACGCAGATCTCAAAGCCTCGCAGGTAGATCTCCCGCAGCGCCCGCTCGGAGACCCGGCTGTCGCTGTAGCGGCGATTGACTTCCTTGTTATTGCAGGCGAAGTGTTTGGCAGAGGCGGCTATATTCTGACTCTGGATGCCGTTTACCTTAGCGGCTGCAAATTTTCCGGAGATCAGGGGATCTTCGCTAAAATACTCAAAGTTTCTGCCGCACAAGGGGTTGCGGTGGATGTTCAGCGCCGGGGTCAGCCAAGTGGCGATGCCGTTTTCCTTACATTCCATAGCGCCGGCTTTACCGATTTCGTAGATCAACCGGGGATCCCAGGAACAGGCGATGAGTGTGGCGCAGGGCCATGCGGTGGTGGGGATGCCGATCTGAGGCTTCAGCCGCAGGCCGGCAGGGCCGTCGGCGGTCATAAAGGCCGGGATGCCCAGATTGCGGCGAAGATCACCGAAGCCGGAGGTGTTGGCAGTGCCCCGGGTGGGGACGCCGCTCATCAGGTGGATCAGATCTTCGTCAGTCATCTGGGCGATAAACTCGTCCATGGTGATCTTGCCCTCGGCGACAGCAATAAAGTGTACCGGTTTGGGCGTATCCGGTGCTTTGGCGGTATTGGGGGTGCAGGGAACTTCATATTCGGCAATGGGGAAGGAGGGAAGCTGCTCAAAACTGCCATCAGAGAGCATCCGCTTTTCCAGCAGATTGGGAGCGCACTTCTGGGTCAGTTGCTTGGTGACTAGGAACCTTTCAGTTACAGTGTAACGCCAGCTGGCTTCCTGCAGATTGCGGCAGTTGGAGCCTGCGAAGAAGCGGTAGTCACCCTGCTCCAGCACATAAGCGGACATCTGGAGCTTGCCCAGATCGTCGTAGCTTGCCATGTCGGCAATGGGGAAGGAAAGGGTGATTTTTTCAGTTTCGCCGGGGGCGAGGAGCTTGGTCTTCTGGAAGGCGGCCAGGCTGATATTGCTCTTGCCCAGAATGCCCTGGGGCGCGGAGAAGTAGATCTGGACGACTTCTTTGCCGGGAACATTTCCGGTGTTGGTTACGGACAGATTGATCTCAATATTGTCGCCCTTCTGGGAAGCTACGGGGGTGGAGATTTCAAAAGTGGTGTAAGACAGACCGTAGCCGAAGGGGTAGTTTACCCGTTCCTTGGCGCCGGGGATGGTCTCGAAATAACGGTAGCCTACGTAAATGTCTTCATAGTAGCAGACATAGTCGTCGCTTTCGTTGAAGGTTTCGGCACTAGGGTAGTCGGCGAAGGTCTTGGCGAAGGTGTCGGTGAGCTTGCCGGAGGGGTTCACATCACCGCAGAGGATGTCCGCGATGGCCAGACCGCCTTCCATACCAGCCTGCCATGCCAGCAGCGCGGCGTCAATCTTGGGGTTGTTCTTGATCCAGGAAACATCGATCATGCCGCCGATGTTCAGGACCACCACGCTATGGTCGAAGGCGGCAGTGACATCGTTAACCATCTTCTGCTCGGTGTCCGTCAGGTAGAAGTCGCCCTTTTCACTGGAACGGTCCCAGCCTTCGCCGGAGTAGCGGTGGATGGTGATGATGGCTACATCGGAATTCTTAGCTGCCTCTGCGATCAGATCGGCAGGAACATCGATCTCTTCGTACAGGGCATCTTCCTTCTCACAGACGGCCCAGGGGTTGAGCGTGGGATCCACGAATTTTTCCAGCGAAGGAAGCGCGAAGTCGTAATAGAACTTGGTGACAGGCTCATAAATGCTGACCCGGGGGGCTTTGGTCTGGAAGCCTTCATAAATGTTGCGGAAGTACGCGGAGTAGACTCTGCCGCTGCCGCCGCCGCCTTTGACATAGTCCAGGCTGCCGATACCGAACAGGGAAACAGTGGTGCCTTCCCTCAGAGGAAGCGTGCCGTTGTTTTCCAGCAGCACCATGCCTTCGGTAGCTACCTTGCGGGAAAGTGCAATGTGCGCATCGCAGCCGGTAAGGGGCTGATTGTTTTCGCCCATAGGTGTGGTCAGATTGAATTCATATCTGCTCCACTTCCGGGGTTTGACCTGGGCGCTGGGACGCATAAGATTCATAAAAAGACCTCCTGTACATATATTGGATAATTGCATTGTAAGACAAAATATGTTATGATGCAAGTAAATTTCCCCATATTTCTGGACAAAAAATGCAAAGGAGATGTTTTTTTGGAAAGCGTATTTCGAGAGGTGAAGGCGCAGATCGAGTTTTACAATAAACAAAGCATAGATTATCCTGCTCATATTCATGAGGATATGGAACTCGTTTTTGTCAAACAGGGCAGCTGTACAGCCGTTTGCGATGGCAGGAAATACACCCTGGAAAAAAATGATTGCTTTCTGGCGTTTCCAAACCAGGTCCATCACTATACGGAAAGCACCCAGGGTGAATACTATGTGCTGATCATGAAACCGTCCCGGCTCTTGAGCTATGGGGAGTTGTTTTTAGAAGGAGTTCCGCTGTCAGCGGTTTGCTGTCCTGCACCGGATGTGGTGTATCTGCTGGAAACGGCATACCGGGAATTCAAGCAGGATGGCTACAGCCGGGTCATCGGCGCTTATTTAACGGCTATGTTCGGAAAGCTCCTGCGGCACTACCGTATTGAAAAAAGCGGCATCCGACAGGATACGGTTCTGCAGATTCTGGCGTTTTGCGCCGGGAATTACCGGGAAAATGTTTCGGTGGCAGATGTTGCCGAGAATTTACACATCAGCCGCAGCAGTGTTTCCCATATTTTCAGCACCCGGTTGGGTATCCACTTTTGTGACTACATCAACGCCCTGCGACTGGCAGATGCGGTGGAGCTTTTGAACAATGGGAATTATTCTGTTACGGAAATCGCAGAACGGACAGGCTTTCCCACAATTCGGACATTTAACCGCGCCTTTCTGCGCAAGTATGGTATGTCGCCTACGGATTATCGGAAAACCTATGGCATGGCTGCCGGGGATAAAAGCGGCTTGCATATGCCGTAAAAGGATGATACTATTAAAATAATATAAGAAAGGTGTCGCATGATTTGCGATACCTATAGGAGGATATACATGAACGTAACCCAACGGGGCATTGTCACACTGCTGCGCAGTGCCATTACCGGTGGAAATCTGCAGCTGCCGGCAGATTTTGATATTGCTGCGGCGCTGCCGCTGATCCAAAAACACCATATGGTTACGATGGTTTATGATGGCGCGGTGCGCTGCGGCATTTCCCGGGAACTTCCTGCCATGGTGCAGCTGTTTCAGGGCTATTGCCGGGGACTGCAGATCTGCGAAGGGCAGATGCGGGAATTTTCACGGGTTTGCTGCGCGTTTAATGAGGCGGGCATAGACTATATGCCGCTGAAGGGTAGCCGGATGCGGAAACTGTATCCAAAGCCGGAACTGCGTCTTATGGGCGATGCGGATATCCTGATCCGCATGGAGCAGTTTGAAAAAATCGTCCATGTAATGGAGCAGCTGGGATTTGTGGATCATAGCGATTCTGACCATGAGCTGATCTTTAAAACGCCGGGGTTATATCTGGAGCTGCACAAGCGGCTGATTCCTTCGTACAACCGGGATCTGCATGCATATTTTGGAGATGGTTGGCAGCTGGCGAAGGTAAAAAATGGAAATCAATATGCTATGACGGCGGAGGACGAGATGATTTATCTGTTCTCTCATTTTGCCAAGCACTACCGGGATGGGGGTGTTGGCTGCCGTTATGTGGTGGATCTGTGGGTCTACCGCCGGGCGCACCCAGAACTGGATGAAAATTATGTGGAAGCGGAGCTGGAAAAGCTGCAGCTGCTGGAATTTTACCGGAATGTCCGGCGGCTGATCGCTTTTTGGTTTGAAGGCGGTCCGGTTGATGCGAAACTGGAGTTGATGACGGAGTACATTTTTGCCAGTGGCAGCTGGGGACAGCTGGAGAGCAGAGTTTTGTCTGTGACCATCCGGGAGTCGAAGCGGTCGATACTAGGATTTAGCGGACGGTTGGTGTATATTCGGCGGAAGCTGTTTCCTGGGGTGGCGGTGCTGCGGCGCAAGTATACGATCCTGCAGAAAGCACCCTGGATGCTGCCGGTGGTTTGGTTGATAAGACCGTTTTATAAGGTTTTGTTTGAGCGGAAGCAGCTGGACAGGCAAAAACAGGAGCTGAAAACGCTGGACAAACAGGCGCTGCGGGAGCAGCGAAGGATGCTGGAATATGTAGGTTTGGAATACCATTTTTAAGGGGACAGGGAAACCTGTCCTCTTATTTTGTTTTTAACAGGATATGGAAAAAGTCATCACGAAAAAGTATCAAATATCACCCGAAAAACACTAATATTACCCAAAAATGGGGGTTGAAACCTTAGGTGACTTGTGATATATTCTAAAAAGGACGATGGTCACTTTGACCAAAAATTCTATAAGAAGACCCCGGCCACCCCATTAAAAACCACAAGGAGGAATTCTTAGTAATGAAGATCACGAAACGAGTCTTAAGCGGATTGCTGGCGCTGGTCATGGTGCTGTCACTATGCCCTGTCATTACATTCGCGGCGGAGACTGGAGACGACGGCAGTCATATCCAGGAGGGCGCGTTCACTGAAAGCGCTAACGGTAAGTATAGCGGCGTCCCTGGTCAGGATGTAGTATACCTATCCGATGATAAGGACGGGGATGGTGCGCCTGAACTGTTCAAGGGCTACTATTCCGGAACCAATGGAAAGGCGCCGTTCTGGAATCAGAACTACAACGGGAGTATTTATGCCCGTGTAGTAAGTGGATTTGATGACTCTACGAAGGCTGCAACTTATGGCATTGTTGGCATTTATTCGTCCCATAAGGATGTTGCGTACGATTCTACTTGTAATAAGTATTACCGTGATGTTGGCAGCCCTGTGGTGCGGTACTATGTGACTGATATTGCTGTAGGTGCAGTGGGTACAAAGTTTGGTCACGGTATCGGCGTTCTCCCTGTAGCAGATAACACAGCTGAAGAGCAGCAGTATGTTATGTTCGATGTTTCGGACTATGATTATTTCTACTCTGTTGTTGGTATCACTGGCTCAGCGGTGAACAACAATTCCACCAATATTCCGGGTAAGGCTACAGTAACTGTTAAAGATGACGAAGGTAATGAATCGAGTGAAGTTTCTTGGGATCCTGTGAAATTCCAGGGCTCCAACGAGGTTGTGTTCATCGTATATGGTAGTGTGGACGGCGAAAACTGGGATAAGCTCGCCACCACTACGCTTGCTAACTATCGTTCAGGCGAGTTTAATGTGGACGTTTCGAATTATAACTATCTGAAACTGTCCACAGAGGCAGGCAGCAATGCTGCACTTGACAATTTGGCAGAATCTGGCTATGAAGGCGGCAGCACCAACTCCGGCTGTAACTCCGTCTGGGCCAATGCGTGTGTTTATAATGTGCCTGTAGAGGCTGAAGAAGTGGCAGTGAATACTACCGGCTACTATGCCGGCATGAGCGCCAGCAAGGTGCACTATCTATCTGACCTGTACAGTGCTGCTGTGGACAAGTATGAGCCTCGCGGTAATTTCACACTGGATACGCCTGCACAAACCAGCAGTAGTTATTTCACGTCCCTTGTGTTTGATGGATATAGTGATCCTACCCTACCTACTTACCCGGGTTCCCCTGTTACAAATAAGGCTTACTTCTATAATGGAGCAAAAGGCCTTAATTCTACCAGAACTGAAACAATAAATTCTGTTGCAATTCAGGGCTTAAGAAAGTTCACTGTTTATCAGCAGTCGCCAATAGCCCATGAGTATATAGATCTTACCGATGATGATACAGTTAATCCTGCAAAGACAGTAACAAACGGAAACGGCACAAAAGTGACGAGCACAAAGGCAGTCTACCGTTACCACAACCAGATTGTCCTGGGTCCCCGAGCTGTGCCTTTTAATAAGGGTTTGTCTTTCCGGGCAGTACCGGCAGAGAATACATATGTCGTTTTTGATGTGCGCGATTTGGATGTCGATCATTTTTACAGTGTTGTCGGCATTAATGGTACTGAAAACTATCAAAACAACAAAACAAAGATCCATCTGGCGTTTGAGGTATACGGCTCAAAGGATGCTGAATACAACGAAAGCAGCTTCGAAAAGCTAGCTTATGTTACCAGACTGACTGCAGCACAGACGGCAGAATTTGACGTTAACATTGAAGGCTATAATTATATCAAACTGGTCTGCGTCAGCAACAGTACGAATACTGAAAATACGCTCCATGCCGCGTGGGGCAATGCTGCCTTCTATAAGGAGATGAAGAAGGTCGCTTCTGATGCTCTGGAAGGAAAATCTGCAAATATCACCAATAGAACCGATTTGGCAGATTGGCTCAACGGAACAACAGGTGAAGAGCATGAACTGAAGTCATATACTGCGGCGGTAACAGGCAAGTTGATTGATATTGTTGGTACACTTAAAACCAATCAGAACTATCACGGATATCTGTACAAGTTTGAGAACGGCGAAAGAAGTGAAAAATTAGCTAGCAACAAGACAATTGCACTTGGTTACAACGGAACGCTATATGATACAGGTTTGGGTTTCCACCCTGATGATGATATTACGATTTCTTTGAGCGATCGTTATCTTGTATTTGATGTCAGGGAGTTGAATGCAAATCGTTTCTATTCCGTTGTTGGCGCAACGGCTGAAGCGACCAACGGTGAAACTGAGTCCAGACTGACATTTGAATTGCTTGGTAGCAAGTCGACATCTGACTATAACAAATACACCACAGAATTTGAATTATTGGCTTCTGCGACAAATATCTACCATTACTACACAGCTGAGTTTGACGTGGATATTACTGGCTACAACTACTTGAAACTTGTGGTGAAGATGAGCGGTTATGGCCTGCCTCATTCTTCCTGTGGCGTTGCATGGGCAGATGCTTGCGTCTACACCTGTGCACATGCTGACGACGACAAGGATCATTACTGCGATGCTTGCGGTGACAAGTATACTGATCATGACTACGTTACCGAAGTGATCAAGCCTTGTTACAAAGCTGGATATACCAACTATACCTGCTCTATCTGTGGTGACAGATACAAGAGCGATTATGTTGAGGCAGATGACTCTCATGAAGGTGACGAGAACACCAACGATTCCGAGTCTGATCACATTTGTGACAACTGCGGCAAAGCTATTGGCAAGCACGCAGATGCGGATGATGACAACAAGTGTGACTATTGCGGTGGCACACTGAGCAACAATAGTTCTATCAGCGATGGCAGCACCCTGACCGGTGAGCTGCCCAGCGGCATCAAGAGCAAGTGGTATCTGTCTGACCTGTTCAACAGCAATTTGATGGTGGAATGCCTGCCCAGCTTGGAGAACAGTTCTACCAGCAAATTTGTTGTCGATGTCGACAAGAACTACAATGACGCTCTGTTCGTTTTTGGCGGAGCAGAGAGCGCACGTAAGCAGATCGCCGGTCATGAGGATACGGATGAAGATGGCAATCGGACATTTACGAATACCAGCGATGAGAGTGTTACTTATAACCAGTCCGAAATTGCACTGGGTATCAACGGCACCAAGTTTGCCAAAGGCCTGGGCGTTCATCCTTCCGAGGTTGGCAGCGAAACTGGCCGGTACATCGTCTATGATGTCAGAGGTCTGAATGCGGACTACTTCTACGCGGTTGCCGGCGCTACCGACGGCAATATTACCAATCCCAAGGATTATACCCGGTATGTCACTTTTGAAGTCTTGGGTAAGAAGCCCGGCAGCGAAAATTGGGATACGCTGGATTACGCCGAGGGTATCCGATCCTGTCTGGTTGCTGAATTCAATATCAGCATCGAAGGCTACGACTATATCAAGCTGGTAGCCAAGATGAGCGCAGGCTCCGTGGATCACAACTCTTGCGCTGTTGCCTGGGGTAATGCCTGTGTTTACAGCACCGAGACAGAGATCATTCCCAGCTTTACTGATGACGGCCAGGAGTCTATCGACGCTGGCAATGGCAACTATCAGTACACTTATACAGATGTTACCCGTGAACAGGTCAATGCGTATATTGAAACGCTGACACAAGCTGGCTGGACAGAATATGATAACAGCACCATCACCAACCCCACTACGGAACATGATAGCTACTTTGTGACCTACACAAAGGGTCTGATGATGGTCCACTTGAACTACTTCGCTGATTTGGATAACGGTAGATTCCAGATCATCTACGGCCGCGGCGATTGGCTGCTGCCTAACGAAGAGGAGGATTACGAGGCGGTTGTTACGCCCTCCGTGTCCATCATCGAGCGCACCGATGGCGTCCTGTGTATGGTGGTACAGCTGGCAGATGGCAGCTTTATCGTGATCGATGGCGGCTATCCCGACAGCATGACCGAAGACTATACTGCGCCAAAATACCCTGATAACAGCGGCGATACTTTTACGTATAAGCGCAATCATCTGCAGGATATGGAAACCTTGCTGGAATTCCTGGAAGAAAATAATCCGAATAAGGATCAGCTGCCTCAGGTTACTTGGATGATCACCCATTCGGACAGCGATCATACGGGCCTTCCCTATATCATCATGTGGGGCAAGGATGAGATTCCTGGTCAGACAGCAAAGACAAATGAGAGATTTGACCTCAATGCAGTGGTTTACAACTTCCCCAACTACTACAATGTGGGCCTGCTAGATGCGTACCCCCCGGACTCTGGAACCTTCTACGCTTACCACCGTTTCGTGGCAATGGCAAAAGAATACTTCCCCGATGCAGAGCATTACATCTACCACACCGGCCAGACCTGGGATCTGCCCGGCGTTGAGATCGAGTTCCTGTATACCCCCGAGGATGCACGTCCTTACGGTATGCCTACTTATAACCACACCAGCGGTATCTGGAGATTCAACTTCGACGGCGGCAAGAGCTTGATGATCACCGGCGATGCGCAGCAGATGCTGAAAGAAGAACTAAATCTGCCTGAAGACTACGAGCTCTATGACAATCAGATCGTAGACGCCTTTGGCGGCTATCTGAAGAGCGACATGCTGCAGATCATTCACCATGGTTCCAACGGTGGTTCTCTGAAGTTCTACCAGGCTGTGGATCCCTATGTCTGCTTCTGGCCCCAGCTGGACATTAACTTCCTCCATGACCAGCGGCATTTGGGTATCTATAATGCAACCTATACAAACGGTGTTGTTACGGGCGGTTCTTGGTACTTCAACTACTGGCTGCGTCATGAAAAGACTAACTACAACGGCCAGGAAGTCGACCGTATCCACTACACCACCAGTGAAACCCATACTGTTTATATTCCCACGGTGACTTATCACTATGGCGAGCAGACCAAGGTCTCTGCGGAGCTTTACTGCAAGGATCCCGATGCACAGAACAATACAGCGCTGAACATTCTGCCTAACAAGGATATTTTCGATTGGGCAGATTGCTACGTGCTTGAGGGCTGGGCAACGAGCGCTGATGGCACTGTAGTTGATCCTGCAACCATTACCGTCGACGGCACTACTAAGGAAGTTGATTTGTATGCTGTTGGCGAGGATGTGCATGTTGATAACAACAAGGACCATAAGTGTGACCGTAACTGTGGCAAGACAGATATGGGCATCCATGGTGATTCCGCAGAAGACGATGATCACGTCTGTGACTATGGCTGT
>JAGBEM010000203.1 GCA_017936985.1 Oscillospiraceae bacterium | reverse complement strand
GACGCCAAATCCATCCCCGCCTACGCCACCTACTACATCCAGACCATGGCGGCTCAGGGCATCATCAGCGGCTACACCGACGGTACCTTCAAGCCCAACAATAACATCACCCGCGGCCAGATGGCCAAGATCCTGTACAATCTCATGTAACACGCAAAAAAGGAGCCCGGCAAAGCCGGGCTCCTTTCAGCCTGTCGAGAAACCCGGTTGCGCAATTAGGCCGCAACCGGGTTTTCAGCATATATTCGGGAAAAAGAATCGAAAATAGGAAATGGGCAGAGTCATCCCATTTCCACCTTGCCAGCTTTTTCAGATTCATGGCAGCAAATTTAAGCTTCACCCAGTTTGTTACCTGAGCCAAGCCTCTGTACTGTGTATAACGCATCGCGTGTTTTTCTTTTGCATCTGCAAAGTCCCGTTCAATCGTTTCTTTGCGGTGCTTATAAAGATCCTGGTACTCAGGCATATATCGGGCGTCGTCCGCTAGATCCTCATAGTCCTTCCAGATATGCCGCTGCACCGTCTTTACACAGTCTTTGGAACGGGTGCATAGTTCTCTGGTTGGACATTCTGCGCAGATATTTGGGTTGCTTTTGTATTCCCGGTAACCATCCCGGTTCGTGGTGCTGTATTTCAGTATCTGGTATTCGGGACAGATGATGCAGTCATAGAATTCGTCGTAGACGTATTTCCACCACTTGTGTCCGCCTTTCATCGTTTGAGGACGCTTATAGGCTGTGGAGAGAACTCTGCCATCGCCAAAAACTTTCTTGCAGATGTGCGGCGTCTTGTAAGCAGAATCAGCAACAATAGTCTCTGCTTCGGGGAATGCCTTCGTTACCTTGTCATATACCTCATCAAAGGCCACACTGTCATGAACGTTGCCGGGAGTCACTACTGTTTCCAGAATAAAACCATGGCTGTCGCAGGCAGTATGAGCCTCGTAAGCGAACTGCCGCTTGTGGTCTCCCTTTACGAACAGGCCGCTGTCCGGGTCAGTTATGCTCTTTGTCACAAAGCGGGTCTTCTCTTTCTTCCTGCGGGCCAGCTTTTTCTTGGAAGTGTTATCTTTGCGTTTCTTAGGTGCTGTCGGCGGCTCATCGTTATCATCGTCAAACGGCTTTTTACCGTGTGCCTCTCTGTCCGCATTGACCTCCGCCATCAGTTCCTTTGCATAGTGCCTGGACGCCACAGGCATCTGTTCTTTTATCTGCTTCTTCGTATTGGCATTTGCCTTAATATGGGTGCCGTCTATAAACACTGCCTTTGGGGACAGGTATCCGGCTTCCGCTACTTCTTCCAGTATCCAGCTAAAGATCTGGTTCACCGTATCCTCTGTAAACCGATGACGGAAGTTATAACTCACCGTGGAAAAATGTGGCGTTTCCTCCTGCAGCGTATAGCCCAGAAACCATCGGTAACAGATATTTGCGCTGACTTCTTCCGCTGTTCTCCGCAGGGATGGCAGTCCGTACAGATGCTGGATCAGAACCATCTTGAACAGTACCACCGGGTCTACGCTGGGACGTCCGTTATCCTCACTGTACAGTGGTTCCACCATTTCATAGAGCCGGTTAAAATCTACCGCCGAATCTATTTTCCTCAGCAGATGGTCTCTCGGCACCAGACTTTCTGTATCCACGATTTCTACGATTCCGCGATCCAGTTTCCCTCGTTCCAGCATCTTTCATCACCCGCGCTTATTTTACCATATACATATGAAAAAGCCCAGCTATGCTGGACTTTTTCGACAAGCTGAAGCTCTGCGGGAATATCCCGCAGAGCTTTTTTGACGGAATTCAAAAAAATTTTTTTCTCACAAGGAAAGTTGTGTTTTTAGCCTCTCAGACTCACCCAAACGCCGTAAAGCCATCTTCCGCCGCGTAATCAATACAAATGCCAACCCAGAAAAAGCGCCCCTGCACCTTCAACTTTTTATAACCCGCAGTTTCCATCGCCACTGAGAAGTCGCGCTCACGCCGCACGAACTCCCCGGCCTCCTCCGCCCAGGATTTGTAGGCCCTGTACAGATTACGGGCTCCCTCGCGAACTCCCGGCTTTCTTTCACAGCGGTCCTCTATGAAGTTTGTAAGCCAGTCCTCACGCTCTCTGTAGTCCCGTGTGGCTGCAGCTACGGTCTCCGGAATATTGAGCTGGTAACCATTCCGGACGAAGTTAACTGCACCATCAATGGCCCAGCTCATAATAGCCCCTCCGGCTTTTCTTGCCAGCACCTCGGAATAGTTCGGGACGACGCCGCCGGATGGGATAGACGCATTGAAGGGCACGACGGTAAGGCGCCGCCAAGTCCCGTTGTCAGTTGAACCGACACGGGGCAGATGATTGGTAAACAGAACCAGCGTATGCGTCTGCTTAACTGTCTCCGGCTGCTTGTACTTTTCTTCGATCACCAGCATATCCGTGCTGGCGATCCGTTTCAAAGTTGCAACAGATAACCTCTGGTGTTCCTCCAACTCACCTGTGATGGCCAGTCTTTTACCTCGTAATGTTGCCAGAGCTGCCCCTTTATTCCCCCGCTCAGTGGTTAGAGTACTAATGCAGGCATAGTCCCCCACAACGGCCCCCAGAGCGTTAAAAAAGGTGCTTTTTCCGTTCCTGCCGCCGCCATAAGCAATTACGATTCCTTCCTGATAGACTGCACCAAGCAGCGCCATGCCGGCCACCTCCCGGAGAAATTCCTGCACGCCATTATCACCGCAGGTGATCGTCTCCAGGAAGTCAGACCACATTGCCGCTCCGTCCATAGATGGTGCCGCGGCGGTCATCTGGCTGCAGTAAGCCGCTCTATCATGTGGGCGGATGGCGCCGGTAGTCAGATCAACGATCCCATCCGGGGTATTCAGTTCAACGGGGTTTGCATCCAGCTGGTCAGCCTTTATGACCAGGGCCTGCTTTGATAACTCCAGCATATTGCGGATACGAGATGCACCTCTCAGGTTTTGCGCATGGGTGAGAAATGCCTTCGCCGCCTTCTTTTCAGACTCTGCCTTTTTAACGAGGTCATCATCGGCAGGGTCCCCTGTCTCTGCAAATCGTGCCTGTGCCTCGGCGTGGTTCAGTAATGCCTTGCGATTCTCCTGCAAGGCCTCCGCAAGCATTTTGGCAGATAGATCAAGCGCACAGGAGGTAGCTTTGTGGTCATCCCGCTGCCACTTCATGCCGTCCCAATATAGCCAGCCCAAGGAATCCGTGAAAACCAGATCGTCCTTGTATTCGCGAGTAAAAACCTCAGCGTTCCCCGCGTCGGAGAAATCGGGCGGTTTTACTGACTTTCCATTCCAGTCCCGCCGCGCGGCGGTACCTCTTTCATACTTGCTGACACTCTGGCAGATAGTATTGATCTCCTCTGCAGAAAGCGGCGGATCACACCGGTCCTCGTTGACCTGCATCATTGCCGCCGTCAGCTCCGACCGCGATAAGCCTTTGGCCCGTAAAGAACTTGCAAGGCGGAATATCTCGGTATTTCGGCTCCCCGAAGGTATAATGTCAGGTGTATCGTCCAGGATCTGCGCTCCCGGGAGTTGCCTATCTTTCCGCAGCACGCTGAGCAGCCAGTCGGGGATTTTTGCAAGCTGCCCACCAGTCACAGGGTTGTTTTCCTCCGACCACTCATACCTGACACCCGATTGGTGGACACTGGGCGGGGCAACAACATAGCCCCCACGGCCGCGGAAATCAAGACCCGGCAGCACATCCGCGCCAATAGTCACGGATAGATCATCACCGGTAAAATAATAGTGCGCTCCTCCGCCGCCGGTACGACAGACCCAGGTGGCCGGTATTTTTCCGTAGCGGACCTCCAGGGCCTTTAGTGTTTCGTTCCCTTTTTTATCGCTACCATGGCCAATATCCACGTCAAGAACGAACAATGGAACCTTCCCCGCTCCCGTAGCTATCCCGATATTTGCACTGGGCCAGCTCCTCCACCACCGCTCGACCTGTGCAGCATCAGTCGTCGCGTCCTTAAAGCCGTGGGGCGTCAGCGGTTGTTTCCCCCGGGGCTTAACTGGAAAAACCGGCACGCCCATTTCAGCATACCGCAAAGCCCAGTCAAGCATAGAAATGTCACTCATGCCTGTCACCCCGCCCATTACGTATGCGCGGCGGGTGTGTTGTCTTGCCCATTTTCACACCGCAAATATGAAACCAGATTCGGGTAGAATACCAGGACCTTTGTGCCAGCTCTCCTGGTCGGGATGACCCCCTGGCGGATCCACTGCCGCAGCGCATATTCGGATACCGGCATCCCATCGGATTTAGACCGGCGCACTGCCTCCCTGATCGTCAAAACATCAGGCATTATGCCACCTCCCTCGCGATAGTATCAATGGCCTTCATAATAGTTTTTTCTCTTTCGGCGGAAAGAGGAGCGCGAAGCCAGCGCAAAAGTGTATTCTCACTGACGCCGATATACATGGCGATCTGCCAATGCTTGACCCCACTCCTCTTAGCAGCCCCCCTGACCGTCTGGTTTGCTTTCATCCGGCTCAACTCCTTATTGACAAGTGTAAAATAATCATCTATTATGTAATTTATGATGATAATATTCTACTACATGGAAGAATACAATTCCAGATGATAAAAGTAAATTATTTTCCACTTATAGCGAAAATAGTATAAAATAATACACGGAGGATTTTACCATGGGTACAAGCGAAAGTAATAATTTCGTAATTGCGAAGCGACTAAGGGCACTAAGGAATCAAAAAGGGCTCTCCTATGAGGCATTAAGAACAGGACTTGCAGAGAAATGTGGTATCACAATCTCTGTAGACAGTCTAAAAAATTACGAAGTCATAACGCCATACACCAAAAGGTCGAGTAATAATTTAGGTATGGGTGTGAAATATCTGCAAGCGCTTGCAGACTTCTATGGAGTCTCGACCGATTACCTTTTAGGGAGAACCAACGCCCCTGCCATGCGCCCTACGGCCGTAGACGACCTCGGATTCTCCCCAGAAGTAATCCGGTGGCTCTCGGGGTTTAGACAATCTTCTGAACCAGATGAATTTGAATATATATCTCACGAAGGGTTACTGCAGACGGCAAACTCACTGTTTGAAAACTCTGACTTTCAAGACTTGGTTTCAGTATTGTGTGACTTAATTGACGGTGCAGAGGCCGAAAGCATTTACCATTCACTTCCAGCGGATTTCGATCGCTCGGATGACGTAGAAAAAATAGCTCACAGCGGTAAATATAGAGAACCTGTAATTGATTGGCTATATGCACAAGATAACCTTTGCGGGTATGATTGTGTCTCATTGCCTGGAAAGCATCCGTTTGGTATTAATGTCACGGACATATTGAATAACGATGTGAATAGTGCTGTTTCCAGACTGGTAGACAGCTTACGAAGGAGAAAGGAATAAGATGGCATCCATAAGAGAGCGAAATGGCAGCTACCAGATCACGGTCAGCACCGGCCGGGATATATATGGCAAAAAGCTCCGGGAGACCGTCACCTTTACGCCCGACCCAAGCCTCACGCCAAAGAAAAAGGAAAAGGCTGTAGAGGACTTTGCCCGGGATTTTGAGCAGAAGGTGCGCGGCGGAGCAGCCATGGACGGTCGAAAGGTCACATTGAAGGAATCTGCCGACCGCTGGATCCTGGAGTATGCCGCGCAAAAATTGCAGCCCGCTACGGTTACAGCATACCGAAGCGAGCTGGATGAAAAAATATTGCCGGCACTTGGACACCTGAAACTTTCGGAATTAAAGCCACACAATATAAACGCCTTCTTCGTGTCCATGACCCAGGACGGTGCCCGGAAAGATGGAAAAAGCGGCGGCTACAGCAAAGGAACTATTGCAAAAACGCGAAATGTGATTTCCTCCGTACTACGAACCGCGGCGGAGTGGGAGATTATAGATCGTAACCCCTGCGACAAAGTACGGCTGCAGGGTGAATCCACCGCCGAGAAGATAAAATTCTTTACCCCTGAGCAGGCCACCACCTTCCTGGACTATATCGAGCAGCCCTATGTTGTAAAAATCAAAGGACACAAGCGCGTAGATGACACCGGCACACCATACACGGTTGGAGATTATGAAACCACAAAGTCTGTACCAGAGCAACTTCGCGTTCTATTCAACCTGGCGGTCTATACCGGTCTACGTAAAGGTGAACTCCTGGCGCTCCAATGGTCTGACATTGACTTTGTGTCAGACGTAGTGCATGTATCAAAGGCCGTCACGCTTGTAGACGGAAAACCAGTGGTAAAGGCACCTAAAACCAAAACGTCCAACAGAACCGTGTCGATTCCCCACTCTTTGGCGGTACGCTTGAACGATCTGCGCAAGACGCAGACACTTTATCGGCTGAGCGTGGGCAGCTACTGGCAGGGGGATGACTGGGTATTCACGCAGGATAACGGAAAAATGATGAACTACTCCACGCCGTACCAGGCCATGCAAGACATTATCCGCCG
>JAGBEM010000202.1 GCA_017936985.1 Oscillospiraceae bacterium | reverse complement strand
CTGTCCAGACATCTGCAGAATCATAAGGCACATAGATTGGCACATCACCGATGATGCGCACGTCATTTTTGTGGGCATAGCTGCGCAGGGCGCTCCATTGCTTGCTAAACAGGAACTGGATAAAGCTGTAGAAGCGGATGTTATCCTTCAGCTCCTGGCGAGCCTGCCAAACTGCTTCGGTATGACGGAATTTCAGGCCGTCCTCCCACTGATACCAGGGCTTGCCCTGATATTTATCCTTCAACGCCATGAACAGCGCGAAGTCCGGCAGCCAGCTGCTGTTTTCCAGGCAGAATTGATCGAAATCTGCAGAACCGACAAACCGGGAATAAGCGATCCGCAGAACCTGCAGCCGACCGTTATACAAAGCGCCGTAGTCCACTCGGCCCCTATGCTCTCCCCAATGGATGCCTTCCACCTCATCGGTATGCAGCAAGCCGTCTCGGATCAATTGGTCAAGGTCGATAAGATAATGATTGCCCGCATAGGTGGAGCAGGACTGATAAGGAGAATCGCCGTAACCTGTGGGCGACAGTGGCAGGATCTGCCAGTAACGCTGACCGGAGCGCTTTAGAAAATCAACAAATGCAAAGGCCTCTGCGCCCATAGTTCCAACGCCATAAGGGCCGGGCAAAGAGGTAATGTGCATCAAAATACCGCTTGCACGCATCAAAATCACTCCTTTGGGTGACATATTTCATTTTATGACCGGCAGAATACATCGTGACTGCCGCACATACTGCATTTACAACAATCGGGCATAAAAACCCATATGTTAGAGAGTAATACTTTTTGACCCATTTGTCAAGTGAAACCAGTTGCGCAGCACTGCGTTTTCTGCTTTTTCAGTAAAAGTAAACAAAAAACAGGCCCGCCCAAGGGCAGGCCTGTATGTAAGGAAAATTAAGCTTCCAGGTTGATGCCGGTCTCCTTGTTGAAAACATGGCAGCAGTTGCCGGGGAAGGAGAACTTGACAGCAGTACCCATGTTCAGAGCAGCGACTTCTGCGCCGGTCATGTTCATGGTAGAAACCACAACGACCACGTCGCGGCCCATAGCATTGATGTGCAGGTGGACGGAGGAACCCATCATCTCGGACACGTCGATCTTAGCATCGATGCCAGCATCCTCCAGAGTGATGTGCTCAGGACGGACACCCAGGGTGATCTCCTGCTCTTCCACACCGTTGGCAGCCAGAGCAGCCTGCTTATCCTCGGACAGCTCCACGATCATGCCGTTCAGCTCAACAGCATACTTGCCATTAGCCTTAACCAGCTTGGCATCGAAGAAGTTCATCTGAGGAGCGCCGATGAAGCCGGCGACGAACAGGTTGTAGGGGTGGTTGAAGACCTGCTGAGGAGTACCGACCTGCTGGATGAAGCCGTCCTTCATGATGACGATACGGTCGCCCAGGGTCATAGCCTCGGTCTGGTCGTGGGTAACATAGATAAAGGTGGTATCGATACGCTCACGCAGCTTGATGAGCTCAGCACGCATCTGGTTACGCAGCTTGGCGTCCAGGTTGGACAGGGGCTCGTCCATCAGCATGACCTGGGGGTCACGAACGATAGCACGGCCGATAGCAACACGCTGACGCTGACCGCCGGACAGAGCCTTGGGCTTACGGCCCAGGTACTGGGTGATGTCCAGGATCTCAGCAGCTTCCTTAACCTTGCGGTCGATCTCATCCTTGGGACGATGACGCAGCTTCAGAGCGAAGGCCATGTTATCATACACGGTCATGTGGGGATACAGAGCGTAGTTCTGGAAAACCATGGCGATGTCGCGGTCCTTGGGGGCCACGTCATTGACCAGGCGGTCACCAATGTACAGTTCGCCTTCGGAAATTTCTTCCAGACCGGCGATCATACGCAGGGTGGTGGACTTGCCACAGCCGGAAGGACCGACCAAAACAATGAACTCCTTGTCGGCGATCTCCAGGTTAAACTCCTGGACAGCAACGACACCCTGCTCAGTGATCTGCAGGTTGACCTTGTTTTCCTCGTCGACTACCTCATCCTTCTTCTTCTTTTTCTTCTTCTTGGCATCGTCGCCGCTGAACGGGTAGATCTTCTTGATGTTTTTCAGGCTTACACTAGACATACTTCTCTGACTCTAAGCATACCGCCTCCGCGCGTATGCTCTCGCAGTCGCCCATGAAAAGACGACACTGCATTGCAACAGGTCTCCACACTGCTGCACCGCGAGTCCTGCGGGTGTTTATTATCCTCCTTTTTTGATGAACGGCGACTATTTTTGTGGAGTAGACGCAATTCACCTAAGTACATACATGATATCACATCCGTCAAGGCTATGCAATGGTGGTTTCTTACAGTTTTTGCCTGATAATTTTGTTCATTTTGCCAATTATATAAGGTTTAGAAATAATTGTAAAACTATTTCCTTTTTTGCCGAACCGTGCTATGATAGTTTTATACATTAGATTAAAGGAGAATTGCTATGAAACGCACTCTTTCCTGCTTATTAGCGCTGGCCTTGCTGCTTTCCTTGTTTGCGCCATGCGCTGCGAATACTGTTTTTGCCGCAGACTCACAGCCCACTACTTATTCGGATAGTTACAATTCCGGCACCCGGCACGTAGTATGCACAACGCTTGACGGAACAAGCGCATCGGAATATTACACCGGAAGCTATACCTATGACACATTGGCGGGACAGAGTTCAAGTTCCCTATTGCAATCCCTTCACACGCTGATGACTAGCACCCATGATTACATTTCCAGTTATGATGACTGCCACTACAAGGCTGACCGGACGGATTGCCAAAACGGTGACAAATCCGTCACCCTGATCTACACCAGCTATCAAGCTACCATGAGCCAGTGGAACGGCTGGAACCGTGAGCATGTCTGGCCCAAATCCCTTGGCGGCAACAATACCCGCGGCGGCGGTGCAGACCTGCACCACATCCGCCCCTCGGACGCATCTGTGAACAGCTCCAGAGGCAACAAAAAATACGGCAATGTAGATGGCGGTACTGCAAAATATGGCAACAACCCCGCAGATGGCTACCTGGGTGGACATTACAACAGCACCTATTACGAGCCGTTGGACAACGTAAAAGGCGACGTGGCAAGAATTTGCCTTTACGTTTATGTCAGATGGGGCTCCGATTGGGGCGCAACGAGCATCACCAAAGTGTTCCAAAGCGTCGATGTTTTGCTGGAATGGATGGAGCTTGATCCCGTCGATACCTGGGAGATGGGCAGAAACGAGGTCATCGAGGACATTCAGGGCAACCGGAATGTGTTTATCGACTACCCCGAATTTGCCTGGCTGCTGTTTGGTGAAGAAGTGCCTGCAGGTATGACCACCCCCTCCGGCAAGGGTAACTCCGGTAGCGGCAATACCAGTGGCGGAAACACCAGTGGCGGCAATACCAGCGGCGGCAATACCAGCGGTGGCAACAACACTCCCTGCACCCATCCCACCACCGAATTGCGTGGCAAGCAGGAAGCTACATGCACCGCAAAGGGCTATACAGGTGATACATATTGCACCGCTTGTAAGGTTTTGGTTTCCAGCGGCAGTGACATTTCTGCCAAGGGTCACACAGACAGCAACCGGGATAATATTTGCGACAGCTGCAAAACATCCTTGGCCTGCGACCACCGGATGGTGGACATCCGAAACGCCGCACCGGCTACCTGCACCACAGACGGTTACTCCGGCGATGCTTACTGCCTGGACTGCGGCAAGGAACTGACAGCCGGCAAAACCGTTCCCGCTACCGGCCACACCGATGCCAACGGCGACAACCGGTGCGATGACTGCGAAGCAGTTGTCGATCCATCCAAGGAAGAACCTGTACCTCCTACCAGCGAAGAAACAGTTCCTCCTACCAGCGAAGAAACAGTTCCTCCTACCAGCGAAGAAACAGTTCCTCCTACCACGGAGAATATCATCACCACCGTTCCTGCCACCGGCCCTGCAACCTCGCCCACCGAGGCTCCTCCCGCTATGAATACCGGATCTAACTCTGATGGAAGTTCTCCTGCTATCTGGATTGTGGTCGCTGTGGTGGTCCTGCTGGCTGCAGGTATTGCGGTATTTATCATCGTGAAAAAGAAGAAAGCCACAAAAGAATAAAGAACCGGCGCGCTGCTGATGCAGCGCGCCGCCTTTATTATTTCAGAATGAAGTTACCGTCTTTTACTTCCAGTGTCATGCCGTAGTAGGCAGTCATGGCGTTTTCCAGATGGATGCTATCGGCAACGCCTGCGGTTTCATAGCAGGAGTGCATAGCCAGCTGCGCCAAACCGATGTCCACAGAGGGTACAGACACATGGGAAAGGGAGATATTGCCAAGGGTAGAGCCACCGGGAATGTCTGCCCGGTTGCAATAGGTCTGCACCGGCACACCTGCCGCTTTGCAGATCTTGCGCAGCACTGCAGCGGAGGCACCGTCGGTGGTATAGCGCAGGTTGGCATTGAACTTGATCACCACGCCGCCGTTGACCACAGGTGCATTGGCTGGATCTGCCAGTTCCGGATGATTGGGATGCAAAGCGTGGGCGTTGTCCGCGGAGACCATGAAGGAATTGGCAAGCAGGATCTTCTCATCCAGGCCAAGAGCGGCGCAAATACGGCTGAGCGTATCCTCCAGCAGCCGGGAAGCAGCACCCTGGACAGAGGAAGAACCTACCTCCTCGCTGTCAAAGACGCACAGCACCGGAATGCTTTCGCTGTCCTTTGCGCCAAGGAAGCCCTGGGTGCAGCCCCAGGCGCACTGCAGATCGTCCAGTGCGGCAGAGGAGATATATTCCTTATCCATGCCCCAGACAGATGCTTTCTGGCGAACGTAAAGGTAAAGGTCATGTCCCAAAACCTTACCGCCGGCGGCCTTTTCCAGCAACTTGTGGAATTTCCCCTTAGCATCCTTGCCGCCCGTCAGGGGCAGGGTGTCGGTGGCAGGATTCCACTTATAGCCATCGTTGGCGCTGCGGTTCATGTGGATGGCCACATTGGGGATCAGCAGCAGATCCCGGTCAATATCCACCAGGCGGCTTTCGATGCCGTCTTCCGTTTCCACCATGACCCGACCGGCAACGGACAAGGGTCTGTCCAGCCAGGGAGCGATGAGCATACCGCCGTATTTTTCCACAGAAAGACGGGTATAAGCGCCGGACAACTCCGGATTTTCCTTGACCTTGAAGGTGGGTCTGTCACAGTGACTGGCACTCATCAGGAATCCCTTGGGGGCGGCGTTGGGGATCCGGAATGCCAGCACCGCGGTGCCACCCCGGGTCAGGTAATACTTGCCGCCAGGAACTAAATTCCACTTCTCCCCTTCTGACAATTTGGTATAACCGGCATCTGCCAGGGTCTTGGTTAGATAGGCGGCGGCATGGTAAACACTTTTGGCGCTGTCCAGAAAGGTCAGCAGTGCTTTAGTTTTCTTATCCATATCATTCCTCCACCAGAGCGCAGAACAGGTCGATCTGGTCAGCAATGGTCTGCAGCGCGTCACACCAGAACTGCTTGTCCGTCAGGTCAATATCCGCAACCTTGGCAACATCCTCTGCTGTGGCGATGGGCGTGGTGTGCAGCAGCTTCTTGTACTTATCCACAAAGGCTGCGCCCTCTTTTTCGTACTGGGCGTACATACCCCGGGCGAACAAACCGCCGAAGGCATAGGGGAAGTTATAGTATGTGGGGCCATAGTAGTGGCTCTTGCAGACCCACATATAGGGATGCAGGCAATTATGGTCCAGGCCGTCGCCGTAGGATTGCTTCTGGGCGGTGAGCATCTGATCGCACAGCGCATCCGCATTCATAAACTTTTCTTCCCGGTTGTCGAACACGCTCTTTTCAAAGCGGAAACGGGAGTAGATGTCGCAAATGATCTGGGTGGCATCCTGGAGCTGAGATTCGATTAGGGCGATCTTTTCCTCTTTATCGGCTGCCTTGGATATGGCAGAGGCCATGACCACACATTCGTTGAAGGTAGAAGCCGTCTCCGCCAAAGGCATGGAGTAGCCCTTATTCAGCGGACGGTGATCCCGGATACAGTGGTTGTGGAACGCATGACCCAGTTCATGAGCGAGGGTCACCACATCGGTGAACATACCATCAAAGTTGGTCAGGATCCGACTTTCGCCCAGGGATTCCACACCGGCACAGAAAGCGCCGCCGGCCTTGCCGTCCCGGGGATAGAAATCGATCCAGGCATTGTCAAAGGCAGTGGCTACCATCTGAGAAAGCTCAGCGTCGAACTCTGCAAACAGATTTACCAGGTAGTTTCTTGCATCCTCTGCCGTAAACTTGGTGGAGGATCTGCCCATGGGGGCAAACAGGTCGTACCAGGGCAGGCCGTTTTTATGACCCAAAGCCTTGGCCTTGGCCTTCAAATACTGCCAGAATTTAGGAGAATACTCGTCCATGGCGCTAAGCATGGCTTCCAAAGTCTGCATCTTCATATCGTTGTGCTTTACGGTACGGTGCAGCGGAGATTCATAGCCGCGAAGCTGGCAGTCGGAAATGGTCTCCAGCTTGATGGAGTTCAGCGCATAGGCTACTGCGTCCTTGATACGGTCGTAGCAGGCAATCTCTGCCTCATAGGCATCCTTACGAACCTGGGGATCCGGATCGTAAGCCAAATTGCGGATGGAGGACAGATTGGTAGTCGTTCCCCGGTAGGACACCGGAACAGTGGAGGTCAGATACTGCTGCATATCGCTCCAGGCATCGCCGCCGGACATCCCCATCTTTGCCATGACTGCCTCGCCGATCCCGGGAAGCATGTACTTGCTGGAATCTGCCATATTTTTGAACATGAAGGCATAATCTTTCAAATCGGCATTGTTTTCTACCAGCTCCATCAGATTCGGCAGCTTAGTCGCCCATTCTTTGAATGCGGCAAAGGGGGCTGCCACATTGCTGTAAAGCGCCATGACCCGGCCCATGCAGGAACCGGCATTGGGGTCTCGGGTGTCGGCAGCCTGGCGCAGAGACGCATAGCCTGCCAGCTTTCCCACGAGCTCAGAAAATACTTCCTGCAGAGCAATTCCCTGCTGCAAGCCCTGAATGGGCTCCAATTCAGGCAGCTGACCAACAAAGGCATCGATTTCCGCAACCTTTTCCTTCAGTGCCGCCATATCGGTTTCATATGCAGGGTCGTCAAACCCCTTGTAGATCGGATCCAAATTCCATACTTCATTCATGATCTTGTTCCTCCCGTAAATACAGATGCACCTATTTTACACCACCAAGGTCATTCCGTCAACCTTGGCGATCTTTTTTTCTCGAATTGTCGTATTTTGTCGAAATGTTTAGCTTTCGACATTATTTTGTCGTTTTTGGGTGATTTACGGCGAACGATTGTTTCGGTTTTTCCTTGCAAAAAACGATGCATTATGCTATGCTTTATTTGTCGCACACGGCCATAATCGCCGTGATCCACAGGGGAATTATCTTCAAATGACAGGAGAGGAAGTTATGGATAAACGAACAACCGTATTTATCGCAGATAACACAGAAGACTTTTGCACCGGTTTGATCGATGCACTGGGCAAATCGGAGGGCTTTCAGGTTTTGGGGACGGCCAATGATGGGGAGCAGGCCATTGCCCGGATCGCGCAGCTGAAGCCCGATGTGCTGGTTTTGGATCTGATGCTTTCCAAACGGGATGGTATCGGCGTATTAAAGGCCATTTCTGCCATGGACAAGCGGCCTGTTACTTTGGCTACATCCGGTTTTGTCACCGATTATGTGGCATCCGCCGCCGCCAATCTGGGTGCCCGGTATCTGATGCTCAAGCCCTGTGACATGACTGCCTTGGTCGAGCGTCTGGAAGAGATCCGGGGTGGGGAGAGCCTGCGGAAGACTTCCTCCCGTCGCCCTGAGAAAACCAATATTGAAACCATGGTCACCAGCATCATCCACGAGATCGGCGTACCGGCTCACATCAAAGGCTATCAATATCTGAGAGAAGCCATTATCATCGCCGTCAACGATATGGATGTGATCAACGCCATTACCAAGGTGCTGTATCCCCAGGTGGCAAAGACCTTCCAGACTACACCCAGCCGGGTGGAAAGGGCCATCCGGCACGCCATCGAAGTAGCTTGGGATCGTGGTGATCTGGATACCCTGCAAAGATTTTTCGGTTATACGGTTTCAAATACAAAAGGAAAACCCACCAATAGTGAGTTCATTGCGCTGATTGCTGACAAGTTGCAGCTGCAGCTGAAATCTGCGGAAGCCGCACAGATCTGATAAAAACGGGATGCGCCGCACCGGTGCATCCCGTTTTTCGGGGTGTAATTTATTTTCCATTGACAGATATGCGGTTTTTTTCTATAATTCATAGTAGCATAATATGGCTGCAAGGCAGCCCAGGAGGTAAATTATATGGATGTTTTAGCAAGACTCGCCAATTCCGGTGTTGTTCCTGTTGTTGTACTGGACGATGCCAAGGACGCCGTCCCTACCGCCAACGCCATGGTCGCCGGTGGCATTGATGTCATGGAGATTACCTTCCGTACCGCCGCCGCTCCCGATGCGATCAAGGCTGTTGCGGATAACTGCCCCGATATGCTGGTGGGTGCCGGTACGATCCTCAATCTCGACCAGTGCAAAAAGGCTGTGGAAATGGGCGCCAAGTTCATCGTATCCCCCGGCTTTGATCACGAAGTGGTGCATTGGTGCATCGAAAACGGCATTGCCGTCACCCCCGGCTGCGTAACTCCCACCGAGATCACTTACGCTGTCAATGCAGGCCTGAAGGTCGTCAAGTTCTTCCCCGCCAATGTCTATGGTGGTTTGAACGCCATGAAGAATCTGTCCGCACCTTTTGTGGGCATCAAGTTTATGCCCACCGGCGGTGTCAACGCCCAGAATCTGCGCGAGTACATTGACGCTCCCTTTATTCACGCTGTGGGCGGCAGCTGGGTCTGCCCCAAGGCTGATATTGCCGCAGGTAATTTTGAAAAGATCACTCAGCTGTGTGCTGAAGCACGCCAGGCTGCATTCGGCTGATCAGAAAGGAGCATAACCATGGCAAACGAAGAAATCCTGCAGGAAGAAGAGCAGTCCAACATTCTGACCCTGACCGACGAAAACGGCACCGATGTGGACTTTGAATATTTAGACTGCATCGACTACGAGGGCAAGGAGTATCTGGTACTGATGCCCGCCGATGAGCTGGCCACCGAGATCGTCATCCTGGAAGTGGAGCCCGTGGACGAGGAGAATGAAAACTACCTGTCCGTCAGCGACGAAGCTGTTCTGAACGCAGTGTATGACATTTTCAAGGACCGCTATAAGGATGTTCTGACCTTTGAGGATTAAATACACCACAAAATAACGGAAGACGCACGATAGCGTCTTCCGTTTTTTATTAGCATATCTCAAAGAAAATGATTCGCGCCATGCGTTTTTCGGGAATCTGTACTGTAAATCCTTCCTCCAGCTGCGCGCCAGTCCAAACGCCAAGATCTCCCGTGTCAATATCCGTCAGACGGTACTGTTTTTCCGGGCATAGACCCTGCAGAGAGAATGTTCTGCAATCCTCGATCGCATCCGGTCTGCGGAATGCCATCACAAGGCCCTTACTGCCATCTGCGGCGCAGCGTTCCCATGCGATCCAATCCCGGAAAGATGTGTTGTAGCAGGTAAGCGGATAATGATCCAGACGCATATAGGGCGCTACCTGCTCCATATCTGCGATCGTTTTTCTGTACCATGCGCCTTCTTCTGCAGACATTTCCCAATTCGGCGCGGCCAATCCAATGCTCGAACGCATGGAACTGCGCACACGGTAAGTATCCATCACAACCTTTGTGTTGCCGGAGCAGGATCCCACCGAGTCACCACTGACAGGTATAAAGCGGGAAATACCCCATGTATGCCCCTGAATGCCCTCCGGGTCATAATTCTTTCGGCAGAAATAGTCACTGCTGCACATGACCGGGACGCTGTAGTGACACATACGGAAATCCATTCTTCGTCCGCCTCCGGCGCAATTATCTATCACAATACCGGGATAAATCGCCAACAGCTCTTCAAAAAATGCGTATAATCCATTGTAATACTGCAGTTCCGTCAGTCCACGGCGCTCCGGTGCATCCCATGCATCAAAGGAGCTTGCCGGGTCGTAATTGAAGTCTATACGGAAAATATTCATTCCGGTCTGGTCGATGAGCTGACACATTTTATTCAGAATAAATTTTCTGGCTGCGGGATCTGCAAAATTTACCGCCCGAATATGCTCCCTCTCCGGATCATGAAGATAATACTCCGGGTGTGCAATAACCGAGGCGCTTCCTGCCACCGCCCGTTCAAACTCGAACCACAGCCAGAAGCCCATCCCGGCCTTTTTCGCCTGCTCAGCCAGCGCTCCCATGCCGTTGGGGAAGATACTGGGTGCTGGAGACCAGTCTCCCACGCCCTTATGCCAATCCGGATGCGGTGTATGACTGCCATTCAGCTCATACCACCCTGCATCAATACCATAAGAAGCGGCCCGCAGCTGATGCTTTTGTATGTTATCAATGCGCAGGTCGTGACCGGCGGGGTCAATATTGCCCCAGGCGCGCATAACCACCGGCATATCGAATTCTTTGCCGCACTGCCGGGGTAATATCCACTCCAGCATAAAGCGTCGGAAATGATTGAAACTGTCTGAAACATCCTGGGTGTAACGATCCGTGTGCCACGGCAGCACCACAGTGATAGGCATGGAAACCTTCTCACCGGGGCAAAGGCGAAACGCAGCATTGGGGTAGGTAAACACAGCCGTTGCCTGTTCGTCTTCTCTGGAAAAGTCTGCCTTCCATCGACCGCTCCAGCCGATTGCACAAATAAATCCTGTGCCGTCCGTCAGGTCAAAGTTGAAATATGGAAAATATTGATCCGTGCCACGGCCATGCTCCGCAGCCAAAGAAACACCAAATCCTTCCCGGACATCCTCGTCCAGAGGCTGCCAATCATTGGCCTGTGCATTACTGCCCCGGCAGTAATGCAGGTGGGAGTATCCTCCCTCGGTTAGATGCCGCTTCTTCGCAGGAGAACAGATCCGCGCAAACTCAACATTTTCAATCAGTTCGCTGGCATCATCGGCTGTGTTTTCAATTTCCATACCCCAGACCATCGCGCCATAGGTATAGTGCCGATAGAAGACAGTCACAGCGAGTCCTTCGGGATTCAGTGCCCGGCGTTCGTAAGCCAAATATCCCGGGCCGTCCTTCTCCGGTACTCTAACCGCCTCGCAAAACGCTGCGGCATATATCTTGCCGTTTACTGTAAAACCGCATGGGATCTCACCGTTGAGCAACCTGGAAAGTAGATTCTGAGAATATACGTCATTTTGGATGATCATAGCGTCCCCCTCCTGCAATCTTTATCTGATTTTATTATACACATAGTACGCTGTATTGCAAGGTTTGTTTCTGTTATTTCCCTGCCCGGATCTTGTATTGAAGCTGCTGAGCTTGGTTGGTAACCGTTGTGCCCGGTGCTACCGATTCCGTAATAAACACGCTGGAGCCAATGACGCAGTCGTGCCCAATTACAGTTTCACCGCCCAAAATGGTGGCGTTGGCATAGATCGTCACATTGTCCTCGATGGTAGGATGCCGCCGTTTGCCCCGTAGGCTCTGACCACCCCGGGTAGAAAGGCCGCCCAGGGTAACACCTAGATAGATCTTGACATTTTCACCAATGACCGTTGTTTCACCAATGACAATGCCGGTGCCATGATCAATAAAGAAGTAGGCTCCAATAGAGGCGCCGGGATGGATGTCGATGCCGGTGACACTGTGGGCATGCTCCGTCATCATCCGGGGGATCATAGGAAGCCCCAGCAAATACAGTTCATGGGCCAGACGGTACACAGTGATGGCGTACAGGCCCGGGTAGGACAAAATGATCTCTTCCTTACCGGTGGCTGCCGGGTCGCCGTCAAATGCGGCCTGCAGATCCGTCTGGAGTTTCGCCCGGATCCGCGGGATCCGCTCAAAGAAATCCAGGCAGAGCTGATTTCCCTGCTGCTCATCCCCCAGGACGATCCCTGCCTGCCGGCTTAAGTTAAACAGCACATCCTCCATCAGCATGGAAAGATTGTGCCGGGCATTATAGATCCGGTAATTCTTATCCCGGGAATAGCCCGGAAATACGATCCGGTGCAGCTTATGAACAATGTCCGTAACCGTATCCTTATCCGGATGCTGAAACAGTTCCATTTGGTCAATATCTCTGCCACCGCGGTAGTCTGCCAGAATGCTGTCCACCGCTGCTTCGATCCGCTTTTCCATGGATTGCATAGATCTTCCCTCCTTTATTTTCCGATTATGCCATAAGACCTGCGCAAAATCAATCACAAATCGCATTGACACACCCAAATCCGGGGAATATAATTTAACAAAAGGAAGGAGGCCTTACTATGGGCATCTACACATCCATGGAGCAGCTCATCGGCACAACACCGCTGCTGGAACTAAAGCGAACAGCCCGATCTCACGGACTGACTGCCAGGGTACTGGCAAAACTGGAATTTCAAAATCCTGCCGGCTCTGTCAAAGACCGGGCAGCGCTGCAAATGCTGAAAGCTACCCGGGAACAGGGGCTGCTGAACCAGAACACGGTCATTATCGAGCCCACCTCCGGCAATACCGGCATTGGTCTGTGCGCCGTTGCAGCAGCCTGGGGTATGCGGTGCATCATCGTGATGCCGGACTCCATGAGCATAGAGCGGCAGCAGCTGATGAAAGCCTACGGTGCGGAGGTAGTCCTGACACCCGGAAATCAGGGTATGGCCGGGGCTATTGAATATGCCGAGCAACTGGCGGTGCAAACGGAAAACAGCTTTATCCCGGGGCAGTTTGTCAATCCGGCCAATCCTCAGGCACACTATGAAACCACCGGCCCGGAAATTTGGGCTGACACGGAAGGTAAGGTGGATATTTTCGTAGCAGGTGTGGGTACCGGCGGTACCGTAAGCGGCATCGGCAGATACTTGAAAGAACAAAATGCTGCGATCCAAATTGTCGCCGCAGAGCCAGAGCTCTCCCCTGTCCTCTCCGGCGGCAAGCCGGGAAAACACGGGATCCAAGGGATCGGCGCAGGGTTCGTGCCGGAGAATTTAGATCAGTCTGTCATCGACGAAGTTATGACGGTAACGGACGAAGCGGCCTTTGCCGCCGCCCGCGCCTTTGCCCGGACAGAGGGAATGCTCGTCGGCATTTCTTCCGGCGCTGCGCTCCATGCTGCCATCACGCTGGCAAAAAGCCCGGAAAATACTGGCAAGACCATCGTGACGCTGCTGCCGGACTCCGGTGAGCGGTATTTGTCCACAGGATTGTATGATTAAAAGGCACTCCCAAACCGGGCTCGGTTTGGGAGTGTTACTTTTCTTATTTCATCAGCTCATCCGTCAGCCGGAGGATCTGCGGAGCGATCCGCTCCCGCTCCTTTTTCAGCACCCGGTTATAGACCGGGTACGCCAGGGCCACCATGATCATACCTACAAGTCCGATGGCAGCACCGATCACCAGGGCATACTCCCCTGCCAAACGGCCCAGCTCTGTCATCGTAAGGCTCATACCCGTTCCCAGGATCAGTGCGCCAATGACACCCAGGGCGATGGACCAGCCCTGGGCTTTTTTTGTGGCACTGTTATGGAGTCGTCGAAGCTGCTCCATTTTGTTTTCCTCATTGGGAAGGTATTTTTTTCGGATGCTTTCGATCTCCTGCCGCTGGGCAGCGGAGTATGTGAAGCTAAAGCTTTCTTTATTCTCCATTTACATTTCTCCTGATTTCTTTTGTGGCTCTGATAATAAGCAAAACGGAAAGGGTCACAACGGTAATACTGACACCGGCACCGGTGAGAATGATAAAGATACGCTGATCCTCCATCGACATTTTCCCACCGAACTGGGCAAACATGGCTGTTTCCAGGTTCAGCATAGACACCAGTGCGGCAGACAAACTGACGATTTTTGCGGTGGACATCACCGGGCTTCCCAAAGAACGGTATTTGACGATGTCTACTATGGCATGGATGGTGGAATAGAAAGTGTACATCGCCATCACATAGATCAGAATACCCGGATAATCATAACCCCGGTTTTGGAACAAAATCATCAGCACCGCACCACTGAGAGACAGGTTTACCAGCAGCAGGATATATGCACAGAGCCTTGACCGCTTCCACTCACCTAAAATGTCGGTACCGATCTTCTGAATGCGAACATACCGCACCAGGAGGTACCGCATCACCGCCATGATCACATAATACACCGCAAGCACCATGAACCACCAGCTGCCCACCAGATACCAGGACCACAGGTTGATCCCCACATACAAGAGGCTGATGCACAGAGAAAGGCACAAGGAAATCTCGGTGCGGAAGGCCCGGTCTGTCATGTAGCGGTTGCCCAAAGGATTGGCATAGATCTTTTGCTTGATCTGCCTGTACTGCTTCGGCAGCACCATGACGCAGAAAAGTGTCACAACACTTAACGTATAAAAGGACAACACAAAGATCATATAGGCGGCAACCGTTTCCGCCCAGCCATTTACAAAGACTGTGGTCAAAGCTGCGGCGCTGATAATCATCAGGATCACCATGACCCATATTGGGGGAAAGAGCAGCTTTTTCCCTAGTTTTTTCCAGTCCATTTCAGTTCCTCCGGATCTTTACGGTAAAGGTGCTGCCTTCACCGTAGACACTTCTGACTCCGATCTCGCCGTTCAGAATATCCACCACCCGCTTCACCAACGCCAGGCCCAGGCCGTTGCCCTGGGTGCTGTGGGAGGTATCTCCCTGATAGAACTTTTCAAAAATATGCATTCCGGTTTCCGGCTTTATGCCGCAGCCGGTATCGCTGACGGAAACGATCACATATTCTACATCCGTTTTCAAGCTGACTGACACTGTGCCCCCCTCCGGAGTGAACTTCACAGCATTGGAGATCAGGTTATTCCAGACTAAGCTCAATAATTCAAAATCCGAGTAGATGCGCACACCCTCTTCGATCTGCGTTTCGATATTCAGATTTTTCTGTTCCCATGCATTTTCAAACTGCAGCAGGTTACTGCACAACTGCTCACCCAGATCAAAAGCCTCCGCTTTGGGGAATATCTGCTGGTTTTCCAGCTTGTTCAACTTCAAAATATTGGTGATCAGCTGAGCCAACCGCTGGGCCGCTTCGGAAATGGCGTTGGCATACTCATTCTTTTCTTCCTCGGTAATACCGGGACGGCGGAGCATGGTGGCGTAGTTGCCCATAACGGCCAACGGTGTCTTCAATTCGTGGGATACATTGGCAATAAAATCCGTCCGCAGGGTTTCTGTTCCGGATAGTTCTTTTGCCATCTTATTGATGGCGATGACGATCTGATTGAACCCTTCCATGCCGGCACCGTGCATTGGGGCGATGCGAACTGAAAAATCCCCTTGCATGATCTTTTCCGTTGCCTCGGTGATTCGTTTCACCGGGCGATCCACCATAAACTTGCGGCGCAGGTAGTCAATGGTTCCGAAAATCAAGGTGATCAGCACCACATTGCCAAAGGTCATCTTGGCAGCTTGGGTGATATTTTCCGCTGTGAATACCAGCCCCATGGATTCTGCCAGGGTGTTTACAAACAGAAGCATACAGCAGGTGACCGCAAAAGCAACCACCAGAAAGAAAACCACATAGTTATTCACAGCTTTCAGAATCTGCCGGAATTTCGGTTTTTTCATTTGATCACCGCCTTGTAGCCCAGCCCGTGAACAGTTTTGATCTCAAAATCCTCGCAGTCCGCCAGCTTGCTGCGCAGCTTGGTCATATACACATCCACCGCTCTGGGGGCTGTGTCTGTATCCGCATCCCAAAATTCATCCATCAGCTGTTGCCGGGTAAAGGTCTTCTTGGGATAGGAAAGGAGCTTATAAAGAATGTTAAATTCCCGGTTGGTAAGGCTGATCTCTTCGCCGTTGAGTTCCGCGGTGTGCTCGTCTGCGTCCATGGTAAAGCTGCCCACCTCCAGCTTTCGAGAGGAAGCGATCTTCGCCCTGCGAAGCAGTGCGCCGATCCGCAAAAACAGCTCATCCAGGTCAATAGGCTTGACCATGTAATCATCCACACCGATGCGATAGCCCCGCTGCTTGGAGGCAAAATCATCCCGAGCTGTCATGAACAGAATGGGGATATTCTCGTTCAGGCTGCGCACGGTTTTTGCAAATTCAAAGCCGTCGATCCCGGGCATCATGATGTCAGACACGATCAGGTCAAACATAGTTGCATACATAGCATCGTAGGCATCATTGGCGTTCAAACATCCGGTAGCCTGATAGCCGCTGGCATTAAGAAATGCACATACAGTGCGGTTTAAGTCCTTATCATCTTCCACAACCAAAATTTGAAACATGGCATTACCTCCGGTTTTCCTGTTCCTGTTTGTATTATACAGCATACCACGCAAATGTTAAAGTTTTGTTTGTATTTTTCCTTATGGCAAATTTCCTGCAAAAAACCGATACCGCTTCCCAAGGGAAACGGTACCGGTTTTGCGGTCATTACTGCAATTTACCGATTCATGATCCTCTCGCTGAGCTCCAGGATCTCATGTGCGTACTTTTTCTTGCGGCTGCTGAGAATCTTTTTATAGATGGGATAGGTGCTCAGCGCCATGCCCAGACCCACAACACCAATGACAATGCCGGGGATCATGGCACTTACCAGCCCGATCGTTGTACCGATATCTGTCATGACCAGGCTCATACCTGCTCCCATGATCACAGCGCTGACACTGCCGAAGATGTAGCCAAACACATTGGCAGGCTTTTTCACCTTTGTATCCAGTGCCTTCAGCGCATCCAACTCGGTGTACTGCTTTTCCGTATACTGAGTACGGATCTTCTGTACCAAAAATTCCTGATCGTGATTGTTCATTTTATATTACCTCTTTCAATTCATTATTTCTTTCCAGAAAGTCTTGCCTTGGCGTCCTCAACAGATTCTCCGTCCTGGGCAAACAGCACCTCGACGCATTTATCCACGACTTTGCCAAAGCCTTCTACCACGCCGCTTTCGATCTTCTTATAGCCGGTCACCACGCCGTCTTCAATCTTTTTGTATCCGTCCACAACGCCCTTTTCGATTTTCTTGTAGCCGGAAACAACTTCTTCTGCGCTGGCATCAGATATATCGTGCTCCCGTGCTTTCCTTTCCAATTCCTTGTTGCTCACGATTCTTGATCTCCTTTGCTTTTGAATCATGGCCATATTCTAGCCGGCGCAAATTTCCGAAATGCTTATAAAATGTTTGCGAAATATTAATATGCAAAAAATCAGCCTGCGCAGCAATTTGCCACGCAGGCTATATATTTTCTCTCTTGCCTATAAAACCTATT
>JAGBEM010000201.1 GCA_017936985.1 Oscillospiraceae bacterium | reverse complement strand
GGCCGCTGCCCCAGCTGCGGTGCGTTTAATACCATGGAAGAACATATTGAAAAGCCGGTTGCGGTGGGTAAGGCAAAACCTGCACCTATTGGTGGCAGCCGTAAGCCTCAAAGTATCTCCCAGGTCACCAGCGGTGACGAGATCCGTTTTTTAACCGGTATGGGTGAACTTGACCGTGTTCTCGGCGGCGGCGCTGTGGCCGGCTCTCTGGTCCTTGTAGGTGGTGCGCCAGGAATCGGCAAGTCTACGCTGCTGCTGCAGATCTGTGACCAATTGTGCAAGGAACGCAGAGTTCTGTATGTTTCCGGTGAAGAAAGCGAGCGGCAGCTGAAGCTCCGTGCTCAGCGCCTTGGGGTAGAACCTGCTGAACTGCTGATTTTCTCGGAAACCAGGCTTTCTGATATTCTGGAAGCGGTTGAAGATTGCAAACCGGATATTCTCATCGTGGACTCTATCCAGACTCTTTACAATGAAGAAAATGAATCTGCCCCAGGCAGCGTATCCCAGGTCAAGGACTGCACTATGACCATGATGCAGCTGAGCAAGCAGCAGGGGATCACGGTATTTGTTGTGGGGCATATCAACAAGGACGGCAACATTGCAGGCCCTAAGGTGCTGGAGCATATGGTGGACTGCGTTCTGTACTTTGAGGGTGATCCAAATTCCTCTTACCGGCTTCTCCGTGCTGCAAAGAACCGCTTTGGCTCCACCAATGAGATCGGTGTCTTTGAGATGGCAGATACCGGGCTTGTGGAAGTCCCGAATCCCTCTCAGATGCTCCTTGAGGGGCGCCCGGAGGGAGCATCCGGTACCTGCGTAGCCTGCGTGATGGAAGGTACTCGTCCGATTTTGGCAGAGGTCCAGGCATTGGTTTCCAAGACCAGCTTCAATGTGCCCAGACGCACATCAGACGGCTTTGATTTCAACCGGGCAGCTCTGCTGCTGGCAGTTGCAGAAAAGCGCACCGGAATGAAGCTGAGTATGTTTGACGGCTATATTAATGTGATCGGCGGACTGCGACTGGACGAGCCAGGCGCGGATCTGCCTGTGGTGCTGGCAGTTGCGTCTTCTTATCGGGATGCACCGATCCCGGATGATCTGGTTGCCATTGGTGAAGTGGGTTTGACCGGCGAGATCCGCAGCGTGTCTCATATGAATCAACGTCTTGCTGAAGTTGCAAGACTTGGTTTTAAGAAGTGTATTATACCGAAAAACGGTGCAGAAAAATTAGAAGTTCCATCTTGCTTGAATGTTTACCGCGTTCGGAATTTGCTTGAAGCGATAGAAATGGCGATGTGATCATGACACAAATGAAATTTTATTCTCAATGTCCTGCAAAAGAAGAAAATATCCAATTTGCTGTGGTCTGTGCCCGGTATCAAAATCGGTGGATCCTTTGCAGACATAAGCAGCGCAGCACCTGGGAGATTCCGGGAGGTCACCGGGAGATCGGTGAGCCAATCGATGAAACCGCGCGCCGTGAGCTTTGGGAAGAAACCGGCGTAGCAGATGCGAATATCCACCGGATCGGCAGCTACAGCGTGGAGCAAAACGGCGAGCTTACTTACGGGATGCTGTATTTTGCAGATGTGCATACTCTTGGTGAAGTACCCATGAACTCTGAGATCGGAAAGACTGCACAGTTTGAGATTCTGCCCAAGGACTTGACCTATCCAGACATTCAGCCCCAGCTTCACAGATGGATACAGGGTTGGTTAAACCTGCAATCTGGAGCAGGGGAGATGTGGGATGTTATTGATAAGGACCGCAATCCGACCGGCAGACTGCACCGCAGAGGAGATTTTCTTCCACCGGGTGAGTATCACCTTGTTGTCCACGTTTGGATGAGGAACAGCCAAGGTCAGTACTTAATGACCAAGCGCAGCCCCAATAAAGGCTTCCCCAATATGTGGGAGACGACCGGTGGCTCGGCACTGGCAGGTGATGACAGCCTCACTGCCGCACTGCGGGAAGTGCGAGAGGAGACTGGCCTGCAGCTGGATCCTGCAAAGGGTGAAATGCTTTTCTCCATCACGGAAGATGAAGATATTTGTGATATTTGGCTCTTCCATCAAGATTTTGACCTTTCTGATGTAGTTTTGCTGGAAGGGGAGACCTGCGATGTAAAATACGCATCTAAGGACCAGATCCTGCAGATGCGCCAAGACGGTGCAATGGTGCATTATTCTTACCTGGATGATCTTTTGGCTTTGTAAAGAAAACAATTTTGTTATATCTTCTGGCTTTTTTACCTGCTATGATGGAGAAAAAGAAAGGGGATTGCATTATGCTGATCACAGATCCAAGTGAGCTTCGCCGTTTTTATACCGAAAAGCGCCTTTGGCAGGGTATTCCCAGTGTGGAAGTTACCACAAAAGGGAGGATATTTGTTACATTCTACTCTGGTGGTGTCAAAGAAGAGATCGGAAACTTCGCTATGGTTGTAAAATCTGACGATGGCGTAGCCTTTACGGAGCCCATAGTTGCAGCATACATGGGTGGATACCGTTGTTACGACCCCTGTCTTTGGATCGATCCGTTGGGTAGACTCTGGTTTACCTGGTCCATATGCCCGGATGATGCTCTTTACGGTTCTATTTGTGATGAACCAGATGCAGATGTGCTCCGTTGGAGTGAACCATTTAAGATCGGTCATGATATTATGATGAACAAGCCTGTGGTCCTGTCCACAGGCGAATGGCTGTTCCCACTGGCAGTCTGGGGTCCGGGGATCCGTTCTTTGCCGCCGCAGTTTGACAGTAAGACACCGGATAAGGGCTCTTTTGTCTATAAAACCTCAGACAACGGCAAGACCTTTGTTCGCCTGGGCAGTGCGGATGTGCGTAAGCGTCATTTTGATGAGCATATGGTTTTGGAACTGCAGGATGGGCGGTTGTGGATGCTGGTCAGAACATTCTACGGCATTGGACAGTCCTTCTCCAGTGACCGCGGTAAGACCTGGAGCGAAGACTCCGACAGCGGCCTAGGTGGTCCCAGTTCCCGTTTTCATATCTGCCGGTTGAAATCCGGGCGTATTCTACTTATTAACCATGTCAATTTCTTCAAGCGCAATAATTTGACAGCACTTCTTTCTGACGATGACGGTAAGACTTGGTGCGCTCAGTTGCTGCTGGACCCGCGCAGTGATGTTTCTTATCCTGATGTAAAAGAAGCGGACGACGGTTACATTTACATCACCTATGACCGGGAGCGCGGTGCCTATAAAAAGGATCTGGCAGAAGCCACTTCCTGTGCCCGGGAGATCCTGCTGAGCCGTGTTACCGAACAGGAGATCCTGGAAGGTAAGGTCAGTGTCTCCGGTTCGTATCTTGCCCGTGTAGTTTCTGCTCTGGGCGCTTATGAAGGCGATGATCCTAACCCTTTTGGGGAGCCGAATCGGTATTCTGATAGAGAGTTTGCTGCTATATTGCTGAAAAACAGCAATGACGATCAGATTTTGAAGTCTGTTTTTGATGCCTATCCAATTAGCTGTGTGAATCAAAATCCGCAGCAACAAGTGGTATTGGATCAGATGATTGCAGATTTTGCATCCGGTGGGTGCCAAAGCATCGAGCTTTTGACCAAGATCATCGCAGCAACCAGAACGATGTCCGGAGGTACCGAACCGGTCAATCCTATGGTGGAGCGGATTCAAAATTGGGTGCGCAGCCATGTCAGTGAAGATTTTTCCTTGACCGCTATGGCGCAGGAGCTTTGCATCAGTCGTTACTATATGTGCCATTTGTTCAAGCGCTGTACCGGCATTACCATTCTGGACTACCGCAATGAATTGCGGCTGACTATGGCAAAATATGCCTTGATCAACAGCGCTGATAAGATCTCTGATATTGCAGCAAAATGTGGTTTTGGCAGTGACTCTTATTTTGCCGAGGTCTTCCAAAATTCTGAAGGTATCAGCCCCACCACATACCGTAAACTTCATAAATTGTAAGAAATACCGCTCGGTTACCACCGGGCGGTATTTCGCTTAGTCATCCGAAAAGTCCAGCTTGGACAGGGGATTGGCCTCTGCTGCCAGCTTTAGTTCTGTACTTTCAATGTGGGTGTAAATCTGCGTGGTGTTCAGATTTTCGTGCCCCAGAACTTCCTGAACGGTCTTGACATCCACGCCACCCGACAGCATCATCGTTGCAGCTGTGTGACGCAGCTTGTGAGCGGAAAACTGCGTAGAGTCAAGACCTGCCTGCAACAGCGCCTTTTTCACTAAACGATGGACGGCATCTACACTGATCCGGTTTCCATTTCTGGAGCCAAACAGCGCCCGATTGTCTGTTAAAACCATTTTGTTGCGCTCTGGCAGGTATGCATCGATCGCTTTTCGACAGGCTGTGCCAAAGTAAACAAAACGCTCCTTGTTGCCTTTGCCGACAACACGAATTCGGTCTTCGTATACATCCGTCAGATTTAGCCCCACCAGCTCACTGCGACGGATACCACAGTTGAGAAACAGCATCAGGATCGCATAATCCCGTTTCTCATTTTGGCCAGAAACTGCCTGTAAAAGTGCCGCAGATTGCTCCATAGTCAGGTATTTAGGTAAACTTTTTCTTAGTTTTGGATACTCAAGATCCGCTACCGGATTTTCGGTAAGTTGCTTGGTTCTTACGGTCAGATATTTGTAAAAGGACTTGAGCGCAGACAGCTTTCGCGCACGGGCGGCAGGGGAGATGCCGTAGTCTGGAGCAGGGGAGTCCGGGTTGCTGGTGCGATCGTTTGCAAGGTAAGAAAGAAAGTCAAAGATATCGGATGTAGTGATCTGTCGAATGAATTCCAGATCGATATCTTTGATGTCGATCTCATCCAAATGGGTCTGTACCGGCATTTCATTTCGCATCAGTTTTATAAAACGCAGGAACATACGCAGATCCAGGTAGTATTCGTCAATGGTTCTCGGTGATTGGCCTTTAATTGTTTCGTGGTAAATTAAAAAGTCTCTTAAAATAAGAGGACAGTCAGCATAGCGGAGCATATAATACCTCCAAATTATAATTATATAAAAACGAACAAATTAGCGAATAAATGTACGATGTAAATTAATATAATTATCGTATTCTGCCGGAGACTTTGCGAAGTAGTTTTCGCTTCTTCACGTCGATAAGAAATACAAAACCACCGGAGATGCATGCGTATATGCTTCTTGATGGTACGCATGTGACTCCATAATATTTCTTAACTTCTTTGGCTGAAGTGTGATGAAAACTATCGAACTGCATTTTAATATCTCCGACTATATCTCCGATGTTCCATAAGTGATTGCCTTGCCAATCATACGCATCTATATTATTCGTTTCGCGGTTTGCTTTCAAAATAGGTGCCTGATCGGAACCATTGCGGAAATCACGGTCTTCTGTAAGAACAAGAAGAATATCATCAGCAATAAAGAGCTTAACGACTTTATCATAAAAATCGAGGTTTTTACACAGTCCACAATTAATTGTATATAGCCCTGCGGATGCAAATTCCATAGTAAACTTTTTGTCTTTATTTATTACGGTCTCAATCGTTATAAAACCCATAATAATCCTCCTATCAAGTAAAGTAATTAAGACTTGTATTGTACTAGTATATTATAGCAGATATATTGTACGAACGCAACAAAATTTTTATTTTGTTGCGTTCGCCTTGACGCAGGTATGGTGTCATGCTATAAGGAGATTTGGCAAGGTCAAATTCCTCTATTTAATTATAATAACGTAAATATTGAAAATAGCCACCGGAACTGAGTTGTTATCCAACTTCGTTCTAGTGGCCTTTTTCATTTGTGAGAAACTTTGCACATTTCATTACAGAACGCGCAAGCATCGCTTTATCAATTCATCAGGTCCTTAAAAAACTGCTGCAATTCCTCGTATGTATCCAGATTTGCAATGTACATCTGATTACCCATGCAGTCAGCCAGTGCGTCGGGCATTCTCCCCTGCATTTTCATGCGGTCACCGTATTTTGCCATGATTGCATCATGGTCCATGGCGTATTGCTTGCTGTCTCTGCGGCCAACAAATGCACAGTAATGCCGGGGACGATCCAGTGGTGTGGTTGCAGTGTTAAATGCGATCATATCCGCCCAGATCTTGTATACATCCAGCTCCTGAGAGAAATTATACATATCCGGAGAGAAGCCGCCGGCAGGACGCATATTGACCTCCAGGCCGATCACATCCCCTGCCTTGCCTAAGCCTTCCTGATCTGCATCCAGAACAAAGAATTCCAGATGGACAAAGCGGCTCTTAACGCCAAATGCTTCTACCGTACGGATACCGGCATCCCGTACTTTCGGAGAAAGCTCCTTGACGATATAATAAATAGAATCTTCGCTGTTGTTGACAATATCCATCAGAGAATGCGGCGTCACATTGCCGGATTCAAAAATCGGCTTGCCCTCAGCGTCAATAATGGCATCAAAGGTTTCCACATGACCCTTGACGAACTCTTCCATAATGTAGATATTGTCGTCTTTGTGATCGATAAAGAAATGCAGATCATCATCGCACTTCAGCTTATAGGTGTTGCTGGCACCAACGCCGTTATCCGGTTTTACGACCACGGGATAGCCCACTTTATGCGCAAATTCCGCAGCATCCTCATACCCTTCTACCAGATGGTACCGGGCTGTTGGCAAGCCCGCCTTTGCATAATAGGCCTTCATGGCAGACTTCAGCTTAATCCGCTCCATATCCGCATCCTTAAAGCCAGTGCAAATATTGAACTCAGTGCGCAGCTTTGCATCCCGCATCAGCCAGTATTCATTGTTGGATTCCAACCAGTCAATCTTGCCGTATTTGTAAGTAAAAAACGCCACTGCCCGGAATACTTCATCATAGTTTTCTAGGTTGGAAACCTTGTAGTATTCATGCAGAGAATCCCGAAGGTTCTGAGAAAGCTCGTCATAGGGACAGTCGCCGACACCAAGAACGCGCATACCGTTGTTTTTCAGTTCTGCGCAGAATTTCCAGTAACTGCTGGGAAAATTCGGGGAAATAAACACAAAATTCTTCATAAATTAACCTCTCAATCTAGTAACTGCGGAACGTAGTGTTCCACCATTTTAAACCACCAGGGCCAGTCGTGGGCTACATCATAGCCCCAGTACTCAAACCGGGCGCGTATCCCCTTCTGTGCACACACGGTGTCCAGCCAACGAGTACTGTCCAGCAGCGGACCTTCCCAATCACCCTGACCGCAGACGATCAGCATCTTGCGGTGGTTGTACATATCAATGTAGTAATGATCGCCGGGCATATTTCCCAGGTAATTCACAGGGCTGTTGCGGTACACCAGCTCGTCCATAAAATCGCCAAAGAACATTTTAGAGTCATACAGACCGGAAATGGCAAACACGCCGTCAAACAGATCCGGACGGCGGAAAAACAGGTTTGCAGCATGCATGGCACCCATAGAGCAGCCAAAGGTCAGGATTCCCTGGTCAAAGCCGTTGCGCTCACCGCTCAAATGCTTTATATAAGGTACAAGCTCCTCGGTGATATAGTTGTACCACCGCTCGTGGTTTTCGATCCGCCAGCGGTTATCCGCTCCCTGAGCAGCCCAAGCCTCGTCATCGATACAGTCAGCACTGTAAACAGTGCATCTCCCCTCCTCGATCCACTTGGCCCAGTAGTCCACCATTTTAAAGTTTTCAAAATCAAAAAAGCGACCGCTCTGGCAAGGAATAAACAGCACCGGCTTGCCACCGTGGCCGTAGACCTTAAACTCCATATCTCGGCCAAGATGACCGCTGTAGTGCTTGAAATAACGAATTTCCATCTCTTTCTCCCTTACAATCCTAAACAATCCATAAATACCGGAATCTGACGCTCCCAGCTTGCTTCTGAGTGATTGCCGCCCGGAACGATCCGAAGTGCCAGATTTACCCGTTTGGTCAGCAGTAGGTGCGATGTTGAGATCAGCGCCTCTGCGTTGGCGGCATGGTTAAACATCTCCTCACTGCCGTAATCCATATAAATACAGGTATCCCTGCGGACATGAGCCCGGGCAATAAACTCCAGCACTTTTCCGGGGCTGACCCACAAACTGGGCGACAGGCAAGCTGCGCGCTGGAAGATATGGTTATACACCGTGGCAGCGTAGATCGCCATCAGACCGCCCATAGAAGAACCGCAGATGATGGTGTTTTTTCTGTCTGGCAGTGTCCTGTATTTTTCGTCGATAAAAGGCTTCAGTGTGTTGACCAGCCAATTCATGTATACCCTGCCCTTCCCTTTGATCTTGCCAAGGGTGGAGTTATCAAAGTTGACGGGTGAGTATTCCTGCAAACGGCAATCGCCCTCATGGTTGCACTCCACAGCTACGATGATCAGTTGCTTTTTGGATGATTGCATATATTTATTCATTCCCCAGGATTTGCCGAAGGTCGCGTCGCTGTCAAAGAACACATTGTGTCCGTCAAACATATACATGACAGGATAGCGTTTCTCCTTCTCCTTCTCATAGGAGTCCGGCAGATACAGATACACTCTGCGTTCCATATCACCAGAAAGCTGAGGGATCTTTACAAACCACTTTTTGACCATTATCAAGGCCTCCCGATAATGCATTATTTGTATAGTATAATTCCTATCAGTAGAAATGTCAATAAATACGATTGTTTTTGCCGGGTGAACATTCTGGAAAATTCCTCTTTACATTCCAAAATAAAAGCGGTAAAATAAATGTGATATTTTCTCGAAAACCGGAGGATTTTTCACATGAGCGTCAAAAGAATCGGTGTCCTGACCAGCGGCGGCGATGCCCCTGGTATGAATGCAGCTGTCCGAGCCGTTGTACGTACTGCCTTGTATCATGGCGTGGAGTGCTATGGCATCCGCCGTGGCTATAACGGTCTGATCAATGGCGATATTGTTAAATTGGATGAAAAGAGCGTTGCTCACACCATCAACCGTGGCGGTACGATCCTGTATACCGCCCGGAGCAAGGAATTTATGACGGAGGAAGGTCAGAAAAAAGCCGTTTCCACCTGCAAATTCTTAGGCCTTGACAGTGTGATCGCCATCGGCGGTGACGGTACCTTCCGGGGTGCCCGGGCGCTTTCCAAGCATGGGATAAATGTTGTTTGCATCCCTGCTACTATTGATAATGACATCAGCTGCACCAACTATTCCATTGGCTTTGATACTGCAGCCAATACTGCCATTGAATCCATCGATAAACTCCGCGACACCATGCAATCTCACGAACGCTGTTCCGTTGTAGAGGTCATGGGCCGTAACGCCGGTTATCTAGCCATGTATGTGGGTCTGGCTGTGGGCGCAACAGCTGTTCTCGTGCCGGAAAAAGAGATTGATTTCGAGAAGGATGTGATTGAAAAGATCCGTCAGGCCCGCTTTAACGGCTTTACCCATTACATGATCGTAGTTGCTGAGGGTGCCGGTTCTGCTGCAGAGATCGCTGCCAAGATCAAGGCATCCATCGATCTTGACCCCCGTGTGACCGTTCTGGGACATATCCAGCGTGGTGGCTCCCCTACCGGCCGCGATCGCGTCAATGCTACGAAGATGGGCTACCTCGCCGTGGAACTTCTGCTGGCTGGAAAGACAAACCGGATCGTAACCACCAACGAAGGCAGTTACATTGATGTGGATATTGATGCTGCTCTGCAGATGCACCGCAGCATCCAGACTATGGAAGTGGATGTCCTCGCTGCCATGACCGGAATATAATGAATGTACAAAACCACCATCTGCCCTTTATGCGGCAGATGGTGGTTTTTATTAGCAAACTATAAATAATACAACACTATTATTGACAACAAAAAATACTATTGTTAAAATAAT
>JAGBEM010000200.1 GCA_017936985.1 Oscillospiraceae bacterium | reverse complement strand
GGCCCAACCGCCGTCCCTATCTCGAAGCTGGAAAGCAAACCGGTTAAAGCAGGCTTCCAAGCGAGCCTTATCCAGTCCATTTTCTACAAGCTCTGTCAGCACCCTGTTAACGGCAGCTTTGATCTCATCTACCTTATTTTCATCGGTGTTCCAGATCTCCCAGGAGATCCAGTTCTGCTGAATGCCGTCGTGAAGTTTGACCTTTACATCCTGGCCCAAGCCGACACCCAGAATTGCCTGCTTCAGGGGCGCGTCATTGTCGCCTGCCAGGTAATCCTTCAGAACAGCAGCAGCGTACAGCTTCTCCTGCTCGTCGAAGCGACCCAGCATACAGCCACAGGAAATAATGGTTCTGTTGGCGGTGGATTCCTCTGCCCCAATCTCATAAATCGTCCGCTCCTCCCGGTAAGGCACAGCAGCCTGCATAGGGATTGTAAAGTCTGCAGGCTGCCGGTCATAATCCTTTAAGTAAGCATCAATGTGTGCCAGTGCAGCATCCAGATCCACACTGCCGCAGAGGATGATCCGGGCATTGGAGGGATGATAGTACTTTTGATGGTTGGCGATGAACTGCTCGTAGGTCAGATCCGGAATATGCTCCGGGTGACCGCCGGATTCGGCGCTGTAGCAGTTGTCCGGGAACAACAAACGATTCATGGCATGCTCCAGAACGGAATCTGCCGAAGAATAAGCGCCTTTCATCTCATTAAACACAACGCCCTGGTAGACAGGCGCCTCGCCGTCCCGCAGCTCATATCGCCAGCCCTCCTGGCGGAAGATCTCCGGCTTGTGGTAAATGGCGGGATGCAGCACCGCATCCATATACACATCCAGAAGATTCAGGTAGTCCTTGTCGTTGCGGCTGCTGATGGGATATACCGTCTTATCCGGATAGGTCATAGCGTTGAGGAATGTGTTGACAGAGGATTTCAGCAGCTCTACAAAGGGTTCCTTCACAGGATACTTGTCCGAGCCGCACAGAACGCTGTGCTCCAGAATGTGGAACACGCCGGTAGAGTCCTCTGGAATCGTTTTGAAGGTAATGGCGAAGGTCTTATTCTCATCAGCCCTATCCAGCCATACTAGCGGGGTACCCGTCTTTTCGTGTTCCAGCTCCCAGAGACTACAGTTCATTTCCGGAAGGCTCCGGACATTGGTAATGCGGAAATTGTGAATTGAGCTTCCGATTTGCACAGATTTTCCTCCTATCTATTTACTCCATCATCAGCCGAATGATTTCTTTGTCTGTTTCGCCCATGCCATCCTGGGCAAGTTTTCCAATAGTAGCAATGGTGTTTTCTACGCCCTTCTTGACAAGACCATCCCCACCATAGAACTGATTGCCTCCTTGATACATCTCAAGCCCCAGCAATCCTGCATCAATGGCAGAAGAGATTTTTGCTGCACAGCTAGCCTTTGCTCCGTCGCATACAATACCGGAATCCATGGCAAGCGCGTTAACAACTGTATGGGCAATCATATCGTATCCGCCGCCCTGTAAATAAGCAATACCTGCTGCCGCACCGCAGCCCGCACTTACTGCACCACAATAAGCAGAAAGCCGTCCAATACCTGTTTTCAGATGCGCCGTTACCAGATTGGAGACGCAAAGGCCGCGCAGAAGTTGCTCCTCGGAGATGCCCTTTTCTTTTGCATATACGATAACAGGAACGCTGGTAGTAATCCCTTGATTTCCGCTGCCGGAATTGATGATCACAGGCTTTTCACAGCCATTCATCCGGGCATCACTGGCAGCCGCAGCATAGGCCCGCATTTTGTAGGATAGATCACCGGGATGGTTTTTTAAGAGTGTCTTTCCAATATTGGCACCATAGGGATTGTTCAAGCCATCCTCTGCGATTGCCATGTTGTATTCAATCTGTCGTTCAAGTACATCCTGTACATCACTGAGATTCACACTATTGGCAAATTCGATAACATCCGCAATGTTCAGACAGCTACGGTCAGTTAATCCGTTTGTCTTCGCAATGATCTCTTTTTCGAACAGGACAACATCATTCTTTCTAACAGAAACGATATTTGTGTGGTGTTCCACAATACGAACAAAAGAAGTTTCATTTCCATGGCGGGCTGTGATCATAATATCGAAAACATAAGGTGTTTCGGCATGACGCACTTCGATCGCAGCTAATTGCAGGTATTGCCGGATAGCTTCGATCTGTGCATCACTTACCTGCGAGATTACCTCCAGCTCACGTGCGGCATCTCCGGCAATGACACCTGCCGCAGCAGCGGATGAGATTCCCCGCAAACCACCGGTATGGGGTACAACTACACTCTTAACATTTTTAATGATATTACCGCTGACTTCAATTATCAGGCAATCAGGAACTGTGCCTAGCACAGATCTTGCTTTGGCTGCTGCGTAAGCAATCGCAATAGGTTCCGTACATCCCATCGCAGGGATCAGTTCCTCGTGTAATATCTGCACATATTGCCCATAAGTAATATCCGAAGTTACCATGATTCACCTCCAGGAACATCTTTCTGACTATATAATTTATTGTAGAACCACCTGGATTTTATCTCCGTAATAATCGCTGATGACTTTCTGGAAATATTCTTTATAGCGCTGGATGATATCGCTAATCAGCATATTCTCTTCCACCTCGGAGATTTCGGTCTGCCCTAGCTGAGGCATATACGCCTGCATCCGTGCAATACTTTCCTCCAGGGTGTATTCGACACCGTCCTGCTTGGCATAGTACAAGCCTAAAGCGCCCAGCTTCACATGCTCCTCGCACATTTCTTTCAACGCACGGCGGCATTCATCTGCCGTCTTACCGGACATGCGAAGCGCTTCCGGCATGATCTCATCGACAGATTTCCCTGTCTGCTGTGCCATGGTCTCAAGCTGTATCATAGTACCGTTGTAAAGGGTCCGGTACCACTCGTTGTCATCTCCGATAGGGGCAAATTCCGTATGTGCAAGCACAGCTTTGCTGGCGATTTCAAAAATACCCTTCATTCTGCGCTGACGCTGCTGTGCTACCTTGTTCTCGAAAACATAGTTTTCATAGTCGGCTATGGTAGCGACTCCCTCAATTTTCAGCTGACATACAGATTCATCTGTTAGTTTCGGGATGTGCTTACGCTTCACCGCCAGAATGGTCGCAGGAACTGTCTTGCCTTCGCAGAAAACCTGTGTCTGCACGCCTGCGCACAGGCCGAGCAAGGCTTCCTCAGAATCAAAGAAACCTCTTCCCATATTGACAAACACCTGCTGCACACCGTCAGGATGCTGTTCGTCCGGAATTTTCAGGACAACAATATCCCCGTTGCATATTCCATCAAAAGCAGGTGCAATGGTCGTAAACCGCTGCGCTGCCAGGTACAGCTCGCCGTCTATTTCCTCATGGCTCACGGATGCCTTCAGCAAAGCATCCGGAATTACGACATCCTTGAAATCATATAGCTTATTGATCATACTTACGCTCCCATGTCGCTCAGGCACTGCTCGATGGCGGCCGCAAGCTGATCCGGGCAGGAAGTACCGTTATGGCAGTTGATGCCCTTGATCCGCTTGACTGCAGCTCTGGCCTCCATTCCATCGATCAGGATCGCTACACCCTGGGTATTTCCGGCACAGCCACCCGTAAACTTCACATTAAAAATGTGGTTGTCCACAATATCAAAGC
>JAGBEM010000199.1 GCA_017936985.1 Oscillospiraceae bacterium | reverse complement strand
GCAAGCAGGTTTTCTACTTTTGGTACGCTGCGCTCTGCAATGCGCTTAGCAATCCGCTGCTGCATCCGCAGCGGTTCCATCTTTTGGGTGACGGCCTTGGCCTGCAGCTTCAGTTCCAGTTTTTTAGATTCCGGCGCACGGCGGATCTTGTTGCGGATGTGTTCTCTTACTGCTGTCAGCTGATCGATCTGGGTATCAATATCTTCCCGGAACGCAAAAAGCTCCTCTGCGGTGTCAATGTGACAATCGCAAAGGAGCTTGTAGTCCTCGATATATTTGTCCAGCTTTCGTACTTCCTCCCGCAGCAGCGGGGATAGTGGCAGGTGCTTATTCTCAGCCAACAGATTGTTGCCGGTGCAGATCTTCAGCAGTTCGGTGAAGATGGCAAAGGTCAGCTGCAGGCCGTCCATCCTGCCAGCCTGCCGCATGGAATATTCTATAATCAGCAGCGGTGCACGGGATCGTTCCGGCGTTTCTATCCAAAACAGTTCCGGCTTGCGCTGATTTCGCATTAGCTGGTCATAGATAGCATCCGGGGTGTACTTTGCTCCCAGGCTCTTTAGGCGCACCGGGCGCTGCCAACCCTCCGCTATCACAGAGCAGTTGGGACTCTCTATATCTCCACGGATTTCATATCCCAGCTTCTCCAAATACTCGAAAAAAGCACGGTAAGTGGATACCCTGGAAAGCACCTCGTCGATATCCCGGCGCAGGATATCGCGGTGGGTCATACCGCCATCCTTGTGGATCCAGTATGCGCCTTTCTCACCACCATAGAATTTTGCGTTCTTCAGCACGGACTTTCCGTACTCTTGGCAAACCGCATCTGAGATCTCCCGCAAGCGGTAGTGGTCAGAAATATGATTTTCAAACTTCCTGCCTGTGCGGAAGGATACGGAGTTCACGACGATGTGATTGTGGATGTTATCTGTGTTCAGGTGGGTGGTGACCACGATCTCATAATCATCGCCCCACATCCGCCGTGCGGTCTCCATGCCGATGGCGTGTGCCTCCTGGGGTGTCACCTCTCCGGTTTTGAAGCTTTGGTATCCATGGTAGGCAACATTGCCGCCCAACTTCCCATAGCGGCGCTTGGTGTCCATCATGGTTTCATAGGCAAGCTGCTTGGGGCAGTTGATGGCGCTGACATACATTTTCTTATCGGTCTTTTCATCATTGGCAGCGTAACGCAAGGCGCTGTACAGATCCTCGTCCAGATACTTCCGGTCGGTGGTCTTGTCCGGATTCTCTGCATAGTCGATAGCATCTTTCAGCCGTCCTTTGATTGGCCAGAATCCGGTTGTTGCCAAGATACCACCTCTTTCTTTGATTGCTTGTGCGGCAGCATCAGTTCTCTGCGAATGTCGGTGATCAATTCCAACAAAGCTTTTTCCGTTTCGACAGTCATCGACTGATTACACAGATCGCATAGCTTACTATAAAGCTGGTAGAAGGAATCGCCCAAGGCAGACCGGGGTTCGTATCCCAGCGCTCGCTTGCGAAGATACTCCGACCGGCTAAGGCCGCAGGCGGCAGCATACTGCTCTACAATTTGCTTCTCTTTTTCGGAGAAGCGGGTGTTGATCACCTCTGTTTTTTCTGTCATAAAATCAATCCTTTCAATCGGGGTGTTAGGGGCAGCGCCCTTAAAGGTCCGGCAGTGGAAGCTGTCGGATGTGGAGCTTGTAGCACAAGTTCCCTGCTCGTTATGGTATAGGACAGTCCTGCTCCCGGCATCTGCCGGTCGAACTCCGACCGTCCATACCCGCTCTTTGGGGATTCTGGTAAATGGTCATTTTGACCCTTTACCACTTTACGAAAAATCAAGTGGACAAATTGTCCACTTGATCTGCATTGAGCCAAAATGGCTCAGCAGATCTTTGAAAAACGGATATTTGAGCCAAAATCCCGCGTTTTTGGCTCAGCCGAACATATCCAGGTCTGCTAGGACATTTTTCCGGTTTTCTTCCTTCTGCTCTTCGGTCAGTTCGGTACTTACTGTTTGATGCACTGGCTGAATAGGAGAAATGGATAGGGGGACAACTTCTTCCCTGAAGATCTGACGAATATTGTCCAGTAGCTTGGTGTCATCCATACGGGCCAGCACTGCATCCACAACAAATTGATTACGGGAGCGATGCAGCGTTTTCAAATACTCCGCCGCCCGTCTTTCCTCTTCATTGTCATCATGGAAGCGGACATTGATCCGGTAGTCGCTCATAGGCCAAACTCCGCTCTCAACTGCGCTTCTGCCAAGTATTCATATCCCTTAGCTGCGGCGCAGATGTCATCCACGAATTTTACCCGGTCAGCATTGACTTTGCCAAAGTGCTTCACAAGGCAACCACCGCCGCCGGTAATATAGAGCATCATGGTACCCTCGTCATAGCCATGCTCCCGGAGTCTGCGGAAGATGCCGTCCACATACTCCTTTGCGATCATGCGGATGATCTTGATATCCGCTGCGGGGATGGAAGCCGTACCGGTGCAGAGAACTTCTTCGATAATGGCATCGTTGATCTCCCGCTGAGTTTTCTGCATGAACATTTCCCGGATGGCCAGAGTGCATTGATAGGTGCCGAATTTCTCCGTGTACATCTTTCCGGATTGGGGTCTGCCGTTCACCATATACAGCACATTCATGGTACCGTTGCCGATATCTGCAACAAGGTTCAGACCCTTCATAGATGCGGCAAATTCAGCAATGGCGGCATAGCCTTGGGGATAGATACGCACATCGTCGATGGTGATGTGATAATCCACCTTCTTATAGTTGAAGTCCACTTCCTTGTTCTTGCCCAGGTAGGCAGCAAACTCTTTCTTCTGCCCGGAAGTCCAGGTAAGGGGCAAGCCTGCGGCAAGGACAATATTGGCTTCAGTAAGTTCCGCATCCTTCAGTTCTTTGGCGATGGCCACCAATGTCAGCAGATAGTAGTCCTCGTCCTTGATTTTCTCTGCGATGAATTCCTTGTGCCCCTCACCGATCAGGTAATACCGACCACCATAGGTCAGCATGTCACCGGTGAAGAGGGGTTCAGAATCATATCCCAGGATACCGGTCTTGAAGCAGTGGTTTGCGGTTTTGATGTTGCCATAGCCATGGTCAACACCGATGATAAATTGGTCATTCAGTCTTTTCATTTTGGTTCATCCTTAGTTGTTGTTCATGATTGCTTGGTAAAGCCTTTGGTTTGCAGGCAGTACCGCCTCCCGGAAATACCTACAATTGATACGGGTGAGGGATAACTGCTGCGGGCAAGGCATTTCTAGCAGCAGACAGATCCCCTCGTCCCAGTTGCAGCAGCGTGAAACCAATTTCCGCACCTGCTCCACCTGGGATGATTTGATGATCAAGGGCATTTACGTTCCTCCTTTCATAGGTGATGGTCAGGACAGCCACCTGTTCACAGAATTTTTATTGCATTTTGATTTCTTGTCTGGTATAATTATCGAACAAGTGTTCTACTATGCAATATACTGTCCCTCCACCTATGGGAGAAATAAGCACCGCAAAGCGGAACCTTTTTGAGAAAATATTTTGAAAAATTTTTAGGAGGTGAGATCTGTGAACTATTTAAACGACCCGCACTATGATTTGGACGAGGCTCAGTTGGACCATTTTGACCAAAGTGCCGCCAAACGGCAGCGGTACCAGCTTTGGAAAGAGCGGCTGAACCAAGTGGAACTGCAAATTGAAAAAGACGAAGCCGCACCCGATCCGGATGCAGATCTCTCTCCGAAAAAGAAGCGGCTGAAGCGGCAGATAAAAGAAGAGGCGCTGCTCCGTTTGGAAGAAGCTGCCCGGACAGAGGATGACTTTGCGGCGGTGCAGTATCACTGGGATCGCCGGGACTCCAACCGGGAGCGCAAAGAACGATATCACGAAGTGCTGCGGGGCGATGTGCCGCTGGATGTAGGCATTGCAAAGGATCCCCATGTTTTCCCTGAGTGGTTGGGCACACCGGTGGCGCGGCAAATGCGCAGCGGCAATTATCTGGATTGGCTTGCCAACTGTCCTTATGAAATGCACGACCTTTTAGCGGATGCGGTGCTTTCTTCTTTGATCTACTCTCTGAAAGAAGACCATAAAGAGAACTTCTACTACTCTGCTATCCAGCTGCTGCAATCCCAGGAGGTTGCCAAGCTGATGGGGCAGTCCACCCGGAACATCCGGAAGAAACGGAATGTGATCCTCCGCAAGCTAAGAGCCGGTTGGTACGAACACCTGCGCACAAAGCCTACCGGGTCACTCTCACTGGAAGAGAAAGAATTTCTGCGTAAATACAAAAAAACCGCCCCCGATGGGTTCGGGAGCGGTAAGGAGGTGTGCTATGAAGCAGCTGTTTGAGAGGGTCAGTTCTTACTGGGTTCGCTATGATAAATATGAGATTCGTACGGATACCAAAGGCACGAAATATATCACAGCTGCGGCAGATGCCAAGCCAGATATCTTTGGTCCCCTTGAGGATGCTCAGACCATGGTTCTGGAAGCACTGAATGTAGGTAGACTCTTCTTCGGCAAGAAAGCACCTAAACAAGAACAAGAAGCTGCGATCCTGCGGTTTGTACACCATTACGGTCTGCTCGGCCTTATGACAGCGCTACCTACCACACCGAAGTTCATGCAATACGAAAAGGTATACCTGCCGAAGAACCATTTTATTCGGGACGAAGCGCTAGAAACGGAACGGTTCCTCAATTACTTTTTCCCGTTCAAAAAACTAGATCTTCGAAAGCGTGGTGTAGAGTATGTTTGGGATGTAAAAGGTGATACGGATGCTGTTGCGCTTGCCATGACCTTTGCCAGTGATCCGGATGCTATGAGTATGAGTTTCCAAAAGGAATACGCTGAGCCGCTGGATTGGATCGCAAAGGCGCTGAGAGATATGACTTTTCCTTTCATTACCAGCAAGTATTACTATGAGCATGGCGATGCATTCAACGCTGATGAAAAGAAGCTGATGGCGCAAGGTGTTGCGGCCTTCGGAGGTATTGCACCCACCTACCGGATCGCACTGCTGGACAAACCCACCATCGTTTGGGACTTCCATTCTCTGCTGATTGGTCTGCAGATGATATTCAGCTTCATGATGGCAGAGGATAAAACACCTCTGCGCATGTGTGATCACTGCGATACCATCTTTGTAGCAAAGAGATCGAACCAGCGATTCTGCTGTGATGCCTGCCGCCGCAAAGGTGAATAATACCCCATAAAGCAAAAAAGAGGTTTCGCACCATAATGTGTGCGAAACCTCTTTGGGGTAAAGCTTATCGCCCTGGAGAAATTTTCCAGAGCGATAATTTTTTACGCAATAATCGGTTCAGCTGTCTTTGTAATGATTGTGCTTTGTTATTTAATAATAATTCGGTACTGCACCGGGATATCATATTGGGTCGTTGTGGCAAAGACATCCTTGCTTTGGAGTTCAGTAATATGCGCTATCGTTAATTCCCCCACAGGAACAGTTTGACTGCGGATTACCGGCTCGGATTCTACACCCTGCCAGATGTGCCAAATCTCCAGTTCCTCGGCATTCATCAAGTGGTTTTGAACATAGGAAAGCACTCCTGAAAGGTCATCCAAATCGGGAACGATCTGGGCAACATAAACCTTTTCTGTGTAAATATCCTCACCACCACGGCTTAGCGGCCATAGACAGTCGCTCTCGGGTAATGGTTTATCGGATGCAATATAGGTACAAAAGCTCATATGTGCCTCCCATTAATCTTTTTTGATCTTATACTTCTTCACCTTAAAGCAAACCCAGGCAACGCAAGCGGCCAAAAGCACGACATCCAATACGATCAGCAAGACACTCCCACTGCCGATGCCAACCCAGAAGAGTAGTCCAAACAACGCCAAGGCAAGAAGTCCCAACACAGCCGCGAGGGCGATCCGCATAGGCATTGGAACCTTCTTGGATCCTGCTGCTTCCACCATGCCGTCCAGGATTAACTCCAACACTACTTCGATAATGTCATCCAGCATGATAAATACCTCCGGTCACAGTTTTATTGTTGATCTTCCGTATCAGGTTCTTTGTCCACAGTGCGGTTGGAAACAATGGTGTAAAAACCACCGAAGATGCCGATTGCCAATCCTACCAAGCCAGCATACACCATGATAACAGCAAAAGCACTATACTGATTCCCAGAAAGGACATAAGCCAAAAGGATCAGCGCCGTAGAAGCTACGATCCAAAAGATATATACTGCAAGTTTCCAGATTCGTTCCATAGTAGTTCCTCCTTAAACCTGAGGCTGCTCAGGCTGTGCGTACTTGTATTCCGTACCGGAGATCTCACGATAAAAGGCTGCGGTTGCTGCCTGCTT
>JAGBEM010000198.1 GCA_017936985.1 Oscillospiraceae bacterium | reverse complement strand
GGTTGATCTTTTCGCTTTCCTCCTGGTTAAGCTGTGCGTACTCATTGCCGCGAATGGTGATGTTCTTGATCATAAAGATGAAGAACACAAAGGCAAGAATGCCCATAATGAGAGCGGCCCAGAACACGTTTTCACCCAGCAGGACTTCGATCTGGCCACCGGTCAAGGGGCTCAGAACCTTGTCACCAGCCTGGTAAGCTTCACCGGTAACGGGATTGTTCAGGAAATTCTCGGGAGCAAATGCGCCCTCAGCGCCTTCAGGGATCTCAATCTTGTCCAAGAACCAGGTGGGGTTTGCGGGATCAAAGGTGACCTTGTTCCAGATCAGCATGGGCAGGATCATGCCGGGAACCATACCGCCGACAGCGCCGCCGATGGAACGGAACACAGACAGAGAAGCTCTTTCTTCGTTGTTGTCTGTAACCAGGTTCAGCATGGTTCCATAAGGAACATTGGCGATGGTATAAGCAGCGTCCCAGATCACGTAGCCCAAGATGAAGACGACAGCCTTAAGCCAGGTGGCGGTGGTTGCGGGGTCCAAGGGCAGGAACACGGCTGCACCGCCGATGAGCAGGCCACATGCACCAACAAAGATGTACTGCTTGTACTTGCCAAGTCTATATCTTTTCTTATCATTGTCAATAATAGAACCAATCAGCGGGTCGTTGATTGCGTCCCATGCCTGCACAAGCAACAGCAGAATAGAGAACAGACCGGTTTCCATCATCATGTAAACCAGCCAGAAGGTCTGAACGGTACTCTTCAGACCGAAGCTTAAATTACAGCCTGCATCGCCGGCTGCATAGGCGAGCTTGTCACGAATACCGAATTTGCGGTAGCCGTTGGCGTCCAGTTGAACTGGTTTCTTTGCCATATATTTTTCCTCCTTAATTACGCGGGCGCAAACCCGCCTCAATCATATCTATTATAAAACATGAACAAAATATGAAAAGGACTCAAAGTGTCGCTTTTGTGACACCTGAAAATGAAAAATTAGCGTCGTTTTTGGGTAAAGTAACAAAAAGTGTTGACGGATTTACAATATTTGTTATAATGTTTGTTAGAAGTGAGGTGGAATTTTGTGTATAAGCTGTGCAAATCCGAGCAATCTGCAGCCAGACAGCGGCAGTTGGAAAAGGGACTTCTGGCTGCAATGCAGGCAAGCAGATATGAAAATATCAATGTCAGTGAGCTTTGTCAGCAGATGGGCATCCCCAGAAAATCCTTCTATCGGTACTTTGCCGGAAAAGACGGCGCGCTCCATGCGCTGATCGATCACACGCTGATGGAGTATGAGACTTATACCGGCACCCACAAACAGGAAAGAAGAACGCTGGTCGGCGACCTGGAACAGTATTTTTTGTTTTGGGTAGAGCAAAAAGATCTTCTTGATGCATTGGAGCGCAGCAGTCTCAGTGGAATTTTGATCGAGAGGTCGATCAGTCACGCCATCAGTGAAACGGTCTTTCCCGGACGCTTTCTGCCAAGCGAATCCAGGATCATGCAGCAGCATGTGGTTACATTTGCAGTGTGCGGCCTGATGACCATGATGCTCCAGTGGCACCATGGCGGCTATCGGGAGACACCTCGGAGCCTGGCGATGGTAGCGCAGCGCCTTTTGACCCAGCCACTTTTTCCTGACGCGGCGTTATTGCTGTAATGAATACCCGGCTTTGTTGATTTTGTGCAAAGCCGGGTCGTTTTTTTGGAACGGGGTGTCACAACTGAGTCTTTTTTGGGACTTTTATATAGATGTGGTTTGCTCTATAATAAACACTGGCGAAAGCTGAACGATGATGATTAAAGGAGTACGATCGTAATGGCACAATTTGTGAAGCTCCAGGCAGATGGCCTGACCAAGCTGCGTGATATGAACGAGCGGTTGGTTTCTTATAATGTGGAAATGACAGAAGTAACCGGCGGCACTTTCTGGAAGGCCTACACCGATGCCCAGGTGGATGGCACGGAAGCGTTCCCTGTTATCAAGGATTGGAGCAATATGGGCAATCTTCAGCAGTGGTATGATCCCATCGATACCACCAATTCCCGGCTGATCAAGCTGGCCAAGGAGTTGGGCACTGCCTGGATCCGTGTCTCTGGCACCTGGGCCAATAAGACCTACTATGATTTTGACGGTCACTGCAACGGTAAAGTTCCCGAGGGTTTCCAGAACCTGCTGACCAGGCAGCAGTGGCTGAATCTGCTTGACTTTGTAAAGGCTGTGGACGGAAAACTGCTGGTTTCCATTGCTAACTGTCCCGGCATCCACAATGCGGATGAACCTATGCCCTTTGAGCAGGCGGATCTGCTGTTCCGCACCTCCAAGGAATACGGTGTGCCGATCAGTGCTGCAGAATTTACCAACGAACCGAACCTGATCGCTCTGAGCGGCCTGCCCAAGGGCTACACCGCTGCGGATCATGCCCGTGACCACGACCTGTTTGGCGCGTGGCTAAAGGAAAATTATCCGGAGTGTCTGTTTGTAGGTCCCTGCACGGTGGGCGACATCAACCTGTTCGGCGCTCTGGAGGGTGCAGGAGGCGGCATGGCAGCCGGTTTTGAGATGGTCACCACGGAGCAGCTTCTGGGCGATTACAAGTCCAAGATGGATGTGTTCAGCTATCATTATTACAATGGTGTTTCTGAGCGTGGCGCTGCCATGGGTGGCCACTGGCCCTATGAGGCTGCACTGACAGAGCAGTATCTTGCTGTTGCTGCCAACTGCGCTCGGCAATATGTGGATCGCCGAGACAGATATGTTCCCGGCGGTGAGATGTGGGTCACCGAGTCCGGCGATGCCGGCTGCGGCGGCAACACCTGGGCCTCCACCTATGCCGATGTCCCCAGAACCCTCAACGAGCTGGGTGAGTTCTCCACCGTCACCGACGGCGTGATCTTCCACAACACCCTGGCCTCCTCTGACTACGGC
>JAGBEM010000197.1 GCA_017936985.1 Oscillospiraceae bacterium | reverse complement strand
GCATCGAATCCCTCCAGCCGGGCGCCCCGCTGCACAAAGGCAGCGGCGACGCCACGGATCAGGGCCGCGGTGGTGTTCTTTTCCTCCTCGCGGATATTCAAATCATCCAGCTCGACCACCGTTTCGGGGTATCCTTCGGATCGAACACAGATGTTATTGCTGCCATTTAGCGTCACATCTGCCACTGTTTCCAGATTGACCGCAGCGGCCAGAACGCAGCCGCGCTGGTGGTCAGTGTGATTACCGCTGATCTCTGTACGGCCGGGAGCCGAGATTAAAAAGTGCTGTTTCGTCATGAGAGATCCCTCGCTTTGAGATAGATTGCTTCTTTCTTACTTCTTGGCAGCCAGCAGTTTGGCGTTGGCCTTCTCCACATTCAGCTTGGTCAGCAGGAGGGTAACCAACGCGCAGAAGATCATGGGCAGCCACAGATACATCACATTCAGCATAGTCAGAACAGAGTCGGGCTGAGTAGCCACGCCGCCCTCAATGAATCCAGATGCTGCCAGCAGCCAGCCGGAGATGGCGGTACCCAGGCCGCCGCCAATCTTAACACCCAGAGAGGTGCAGGAGTACATGGTACCGTCGATACGCTTACCGGTGGTCAGATACGTATAGTCAGAAGCGGAAGCGATCACAGCGTTCAGGTCGCCCTGCAGGGGGCACATGCCCAGAGAAGCGATGGCGGTGAAGGCCAGCATCATAGGGACACTGCCCATGTAAGCTGCCACAATCACCAGAATTCTTGAGACGGTAGCCAGAGCGTAGCCACTATAGTTGATCTTGTACATACCGCCCAGCTTTGCAATGATGGTAGGTACCAGCAGCAGGCCGATAATCATGGGAACGTTCAGCGCCGTAGCGAAATACCCCATCAGTTCCTTATCGCCCAATACATAAGTCATGTAGTAGGTGCCGACGCCAGTGAAGGCGGTGTACAGCTGCGTCAGCAGGTAAACGCCCAGAATCAGCAGGTAGAACTTGTTCTTGACGAGCAGGCTGACAGCTTCACGCAGGGTGTACTTTTCTTCCAGGGTGTCAACTGCCTTTTTGCTTTCATTCTCATCCTCGGGCAGTTCCTTCACGGCCAGAACAGAAATGGTGTTGGAAATGATACCAAGAACAACGTAGATCAGAGCAACGATTCTCCATGCAGCGGCATCATTGCCGAAGTGCTCAACAAGGCCAAAGGTAACAGCCTGAATGATAGTGCTGGTGGTAAAGGCGAAGACGAAGCGCAGAGAACCAATCTGTACGCGCTCGTTTTCATTCTTGGTAATCAGAGCGGTCAAAGCGGAATAAGCGATGTTATTTGCGGTGTAGAAGCCTGCGTTCAGCATTACGTAGAAGATGAAGAAGAAGGCGTACTGAGCGGTCTGGCCCCAGGATGTGGGAATAGAGAAAATTGCGAACAGGCAGACACCACAACCCAGATAGGGCCATAGCATCCAGGGACGGGCTTTGCCCATCTTGGTGTGGGTCTTATCAATGAGGGAACCAAAAATCACATCAGAGATGCCGTCGAAGATCTTGGCAACCGCCATCAGAGTGCCGACAATACCGGTGTTCAAGCCGATGGTATCGGACAGGTAGATCATAACGAAGAAGGTCAGGAACGCATAGACCACGTTGCCAGCGATATCGCCAGAGCCGTATCCCACCTTGTTGTACCATTTCAAATATCGCTTCTCAGTCATAATGTTATCTCCTCTTCTATACATTTGTTATTTCAGTTCGGGGATGATGCGAATTGCGAAGTCAATGGTTTCTTCATTCAGTTTGTACTGCTTCTGCAGAACGGGGCCGCAGCTGTTGGAGCCGATGCCGTTCTGGCGGTAGTCCAAGCACAAAACGGTGCTTCCGCACTTGTTCAGCTCGTAGTTGTGAGCCTTTTCGGTCAGTTCCTCCTGGGTAAAGTGAGATGCGTTGAAACTGAAGGGCTCAGGACCAACGGCGATTAGACGCAGTTCATCATTTTCCAGCGTTACATAATCGCAGCTGCTGTGTGCGCCGTTCTCCTGAGGGCGGATGTAGTCCTCGTGTAGGCCACTCACGGTGTCGTGGTACAAGCTGTGGCTTGCAGCATGACGCTTGTCCACGTAGTTTTCCATGGGGCCAAGGCCAAAGTAGCTCACCTGCTCCATGGTTTCGGGCACAAACAGGCGCAGGCCAAAGCGGGGCATCTCAGGGAATTCCATGTTGCGCTTGGTTAGAATGTTGGCGCTGACACCACCGGCTACCGTGATGGTCCAGTCGATCTCCACGGTCATGAAACGCTGCACGGCGATTGCGCCGATGGAGAGGTCGCTATGGATGCGAACCTCACTGTCCGCAGCCACAACGTGGGTGTTATAGGATCTGGTAATAGCCTTGTCGTAGTGGGCTGCAAACCAGTCATTCTTCAGTTTGCGATCGTTATCAGTAGGGGCTCGCCAGACATTCAGTTCCATGGGACGGTCCAGGATCTCCCTACCCTGATAGGTCATCCGGGTAAACATACCGTTGAATTTGTCATAGAGGTAGATGTAATTTGCAGCGCTGAGTGTCAGATATCGGTCATCCTCAGCAACGGAAATGCTGTCCTCCAGAACGGCCTTTCTCTGCCAGTAGCTCAAAGCAGTCTGGTTGCGGTCGTCCTGATTTTCCAGAGCAATCTCATCAAAGCCCAGTACAAAACCCTCGGGAATCAGCTCAGAAGTGTTCTTGGCGTAATAGCTGATCTTCAGGAAGCAGCGGCCCTTGGCGGGAACCTGAACATCCAGCACCATCGTGCCGTTCATATGGGGAGCAATAGCGGGGATCTTGTCCAACTGCCCCTCTTGCACCAGAGCACCGTCACAGGTGACCTCATAGGAAGCGGTGATGTAGTCCTGTAGGGAGACAAAATCCATGTAGTTGTGCAGGGTCATCTGTCCGGTTTTCTGGTCGTAATCCACCACGCGGACAGGGCGGTGCACATTCTTATACTCCATCAAACCGGTGTGGGGGCGGCGGTCAGGATAGACCAGACCGTCCATGCAGAAGTTTCCGTCGTGGGGATATTCGCCGTGATCGCCGCCATACCAGTACATATCCTTGCCGTTGGGAGCCGTGCCCTTATAAATGGCGTGGTCACACCACTCCCAGACAAAGCCGCCGATCATGCAGTCATTTGCCTGAATAAACTGCCAATAATCTTCCAGATCGCCGGGGCCGTTGCCCATGGCGTGGGAATATTCGCACATCAGGTAAGGCTTATCGGACTCAGGATCGTCCACGTATTCCTGCAGCGTCTCCAGAGAGGGGTACATGTTGCTGTACAGGTCAATGTTGGAAAAATCATACTTGCGCTTACGGCTGCGGTACTGGGCGCTTTCATAATGGGTCAGACGTGCAGGATCAAAGTTCTTAGTCCAGGCCAGAGCGGCTTCGAAGCAGCAGCCGTAGGCACTTTCGTTGCCCATAGACCAGCAGATGACGCAGGGACGGTTCTTATCCCGCTGAACACAGCGCTGGGTGCGTTCCATGGTGGCGTCCAGGAACTTGGGGTTGTCTGCAAAGGGTTCGTTCCAGTGCTCTATGTGGTTTTCCCAGACGTCGTTTTCCCCGCAGTACAGTTCTGCAGCACCATGGCTCTCGTGGTCGGCCTCATCAATGACCAGGAAGCCGTACTGGTCGCACAGCTGATAGAACATGGGGGCGTTGGGATAGTGGCTGGTGCGGATGGCGTTGAAGTTGTGCTCCTTGATCATCCGCAGATCCCGCTTCATGTGTTCCACGCTGATCACAGGTCCGGTCACGGGGTCAGAATCGTGGCGGTTCACACCGCGGAATTTGATGGGACTGCCGTTGAGGTAAACCTGCATGCCCTCAACCTTGATCTCTCGGATGCCCACGCGGTCGGTAATGGTCTCGTTTTCACATTCCACCAGCATGGTATAGAGATAAGGCTGCTCAGGATTCCACAGGGTAGGCTTGGGGATGCTCAGGATAGCCTGATGGGTGTAGTTTCCAATATGGGCCTTTGTGGTGACCTCAGCTGCATCAATCAGGTGGTCCTCGGCGTCCAGAATCTTCACTACAGCGGGAACGCTCTCTCCCGCAAAAGCAAAGCGGACACGCACAGTGGCTTTTTCTTCATCCTGCTGGGTGGTAACGAAGTAGTCGCGGACGTAGTTCTCAGGGCGCTTGAGGAGGTACACATCACGGAAGATGCCGCTGGTACGGAACTTATCCTGATCCTCTAGATAGCTGCCGTCGCACCACTTCAGCACCAGAACGGCCAGCGTGTTCTTGCCTTCACGGAGCTTATCCGTCACATCAAACTCGCTGGTGGAATGGGAGATCTGGTTGTAACCTACATACTCGCCGTTGAGCCAGACATACAGACAGGAGTCCACGCCCTCAAAGTTCAGGTAGGCCTTGGGAGCCTTTTCGTCCTTGGTGTAGTGGAAAGTCGTCAGATATGCGCCGCAGGGGTTATCCTGGGGAACGAAAGGAGGATCTGCCGGGAAGGGGTAATGGATATTGGTGTATTGGTGTTGATCGTAGCCGTGGTTCTGCCAGACGCTGGGAACGGGGATGGTGTCGTAGCTGGAGGCATCAAAGTCTTCCTCATAGAACAGCTCAGTCAGGACGTGGATGCTGGGATAATAGCGGAACTTCCAATCACCGTTGAGCAACTGAAAGCGGTCGGAGTGTTCCCGGTGTTCTGCAGTGTCGTCAAGACGGTTGGACGCAGGAATGAAATAGGCTCGATTGGGCAGGGTGTTTTCGGACTGGGTCAGCAAATCTTCAAAATAAGCAGGAATGATCATATGGTGGATTCCCCCTCACAAGTTTTTCTATATGTATTATCCATAAAATGTCGTCCCTTTTCTATAAACCGCATTGGACAAAATATGCACAAAATGGTACAATACACAAAAATGCATATAGTTCAAAACATTAGACGCCCGATGGGGTGCGGTCATCAACGATGAGGGAGGGAATCAGCATGTATGTCAACTCCGGTTACCTGCACAACACCCGTGTACCAATCAAGGATAAATCCAAACCGCTGTTGGTGGGCAGCTGCGGAACTTACCGCCTGAGAACGCAGAGAAAACTCCCAACCTGGCGTCCTCGTGGCCGTTTGGATTATCAGCTTCTGTATGTAGCCTCTGGAAAGACCCACTTCTTTTTTAACGGACAGGAGGAGATCGTGCCAGCCGGCTATATGGTCCTCTATCAGCCGCGGCAGGAGCAGCACTATGAGTATTACGGCGAAGAACAGCCGGAGGTCTACTGGGTACATTTTACCGGAAGAGATGTAAAATCGATTTTGAAGCACTTTGACATTCCTATAGACAAAAACGTTTTCTTCTCCGGAGTGCCCTCAGCCTATCAGCATCTGTTCAAGGAGATGATCCGGGAACTGCAAACCTGTCGTACCGGTTATCAGGAATTGCTGGAAATGTATCTGCGGCAGATATTCCTGCTGATCCAGCGCACCCGGCAGGAAAGCAGTCCTACCATCAACACCTATCTGCAAAAGGAAATGGAACACGCGCAGCAGTATTTTCAGGAGCACTACAACGAAGACATTCAGATCAAAGACTACGCCAAATCCCGCAGCATGAGTGTCAGCTGGTTTTTGCGCAACTTCAAGGAATTTGTGGGGCAGCCGCCCGCACAGTATCTCCTTGCGCTTCGCATGAATAATGCTATCAGTCTGCTGGAAACAACAGACTACAATGTGGCAGAAATCTCCGCCATCATCGGCTATGACAACGCATTGTATTTCAGCCGTCTTTTCAAAAAGCACAAAGGTGTATCGCCCTCGGAGTATAGAAAGCTTCTTCAGAAAAAGAGTAGTCCCCACCGCGATGTCCACGCCCCATCCTGAATTCAGAAGAGAAAAAAGAAAAGGCTGCCTCTGCGACAGCCTTTTCATCACAATTTTATTTAAGAACCATTTTCGCGCATCCGTAGATGCCTGCGTCATTTCCAAGCACGGCAACAACCGCCCCCGTCTCCTTGGAAACATGGAACGCATATTTACGGAAATGCCTCAGTGCCGCATCGGTCACGATGTTGCCGGCCTTACTCAGGCCGCCGCCGATGATAAAGATGTCAGGGTCCACAGTGCAGGCGATGTAACTCATGGCCCGACCCAGATAGTCGCCAAACCGATCGATGATCTTCAGCGCCATATGGTCTCCAGCAACCGCAAGATCGCAGATATGCTTGGAGTTGAAATCTTCGATGGATCGCAGCTTGGAAGGTGTATCACATTCAGAAAGCATGACCTTTGCCATGCGAACGATCCCTCTTGCAGAGGTGTATTGTTCCAGACATCCATATTTTCCGCAGGTACAAACAACCGATTCGCCGGGTTCCACAGCCATGTGTCCGATCTCACCGGCTCCGCCGTTGCTGCCTGCGATGATCTTACCATTCAGCACCACACCACCGCCGACTCCGGTACCAAGCGTAATCATGACAGCGCTCTGATTACCCCGACCACCTCCCTGCCATAGCTCACCAAGAGCCGCAACGTTCGCATCGTTTCCTGCGGCAACATTTGGGATATCCGGAAGCAGCTCATTCATGCGCTCCTTGATGTTAAAAACACCCCAGCCAAGGTTTACACACTTGTTGACCGTAAAGCTGTCGTCCACAGGCCCTGGTACTCCAATACCAATGCCTATCACTTGAGTCGCTTCAATCTGATTCCGCTCCATGGCTGTCGTAATGGACTGCGCCACATCCG
>JAGBEM010000196.1 GCA_017936985.1 Oscillospiraceae bacterium | reverse complement strand
GATCTGGAAACAGTCCGCCTGAAAGCCAATATGCTGGATGCTACCCATCAGCAGCTGGAAGGCCAGATGGCAGTCCTCCGGGGTAATATCCAGAATAATGATGCTAACATCGCCCGGATTGAAGAGGAACTCCAGGGTACCGATGACCGCAGTGGCGGCATCGTAGCCCAGATCGAACAGGCCCGGCAGCGCATCGCTCAAATTGAGCAGGAGCTGACCCAAAAGCAGAGCCGCATTACGGAGCTGCAGCAACAGCTGGCAGCGATGGCAGCCAATGCCCAGGGTATGACCAAGCAGTTTTTGGAGCTGCGCAGCCAGGAAACCAGATTGGCTTCTGACCTTGCCGCGCTGGAAGCGGACAGCAGAGGTCTGCTAGAAAGCAGAGCACAGACGAAAGATCGTACGGAGCAGCTGCGCACTGACCTGACTTCCGGCGGCGAGCGCCGGGAGTTGGCACAGCAGGAGCTGGACGATTGCCGGTCTGAACTAAAAAAAGCCCAGGAAGAAGTAACCGCAGCCAATAACACTATCAATGGCTATACCCTGCGCCAGACTACCCGTGTCAAGCGCCGGGACGAACTGGATGGTAAAGTTCGGGATCTGACTGCAAAGCTGGATGCTGTTACCGCCAAGGTTCGGGTGTTTAAGGCTATGGAGCGGGATTTTGAGAGCTATCAGAAGTCTGTCCGCCTTGTGATGCAGGAAAGCCAGCGTGGCAGCCTGCGCAATGTCCACGGCCCGGTGTCCAAGCTGATCCGCACCGAGGACGAGTATACCGTTGCCATTGAGATCGCACTGGGCGCAGCGATGCAGCAGATCGTTGTGGACAGCGAGCAGGACGGCAAGGCCTGCATCTCCTGGCTAAAGCGCACCGGCGCCGGCAGAGCGACATTTTTGCCTATTTCCACCATCCAGGCAAAGGGTTTGAATGAAAATGGCCTTTCCAAGTGCCGTGGCTTTGTAGGCGTTGCGTCTGATTTGGTTACCGCACAGGACAAGTACCGGGGGATTGTAGAGAATCTCCTTGGCCGTACGGTCATCGTTAGGGACATGGATGCCGCCATCGCTATGGCAAACCAGTATAAAAACCGCTTCAAGATCGTGACTTTAGACGGTCAGGTTATGAACCCCGGCGGTTCCATGACCGGTGGCAGTGTCAACAAAGAAGCCGGTATTTTGTCCCGGGCCAATGAACTGGAAAAACTCATCAAAGAGGAAAACGAGCTTAAGTCTAAGCTGCAGTCTGCCGAAGAGGAACTGCGAGAAGCCCAGCGGCTCTTTGACCAGGTGGAATACCAGCTCAATACCGCGAAGGATCAGCTGCGTCAGTCGGAAGACCAGGTGCTGCGCCTGCAGGGCCAGGAAAAGCAGCATGAGATATTGCTGCAGGCTATTGTGGATGCCCAGTCCGCAGCCAGCAAGGAGTTGGAAGCACTGGAGCAGCGTGACGCATTGGATCGGGAGCGCCTGGCGGCTGACCAGGCCAAGGCTCAGGTCTTTACCGCTCAGTTGACCCAGACCCGTCAGCAGATCGAGATGCTGGAGGGCAGCCAGACGGAAGCCTCCGAGGCTACTGCTGTGATCACCGATGAAATGACCGCGGTCAAAACAGAAGCTGCTGCTATGGAAGCAGAGCGCACCACCGCGCTGAACCATATTGCAGATCTGAATCAGCTTTGCGCTGCCATGGAAGGCGACCGGGAGCGTAAGAACGCTCTGATCGACGCATTCCGTGCAGACAATGCCCGTCTGGAAGCAGAGATCGCAGAACTGAAGCAGCGCCAGACGGAGAATGATGCACAGTCGGCCTCCTGTAAAGCACAGCTGACCCAAGTGACCAAAGAGCGCGCGGAAACGGAAGCAGCCAAGACCCGCAGCGAGCGCGAAGCGCAGGAAAAGAATAAGGATATTCTCAACATGGAGCGCGCTTGCGCACTGCTGGAGCAGAAGAAGATCACTTCCTCCATGGAAGAAAAGCAGATCATCGACAAGCTGTGGGATTCTTATGATCTGACCCCCGGCACTGCTGCGGAGCACCGTACGCAGATCGAGTCCATCGCTGCCGGCAACCGCCGCATCGGGGAACTGAAGCGCAAGATCGCAGCACTGGGTACGCCGAACTTGGGTGCCATCGAGGAATACGCCCGGGTCAACGAGCGCTACAGCTATCTGTCTGCCCAGCGTGACGATGTTCTCAACTCCAAGTGTGAGCTGGAAAATATTATTCACGACATTACAAAGGAAATGACTGTGATCTTTGTGGAAGAATTCCGGAAGATCGATCAGTATTTCGGTCAGACCTTTGAAGAGATGTTTGGCGGCGGTAAGGGTGCTCTGGTTCTGGAAGATCCGGAAAATCCCCTGACCTGCGGCATCGAGATCCGGGTACAGCCTCCCGGAAAGCAGCTGAAGACAATTACATTGCTCTCCGGCGGCGAAAAGGCCTTCGTTGCCATCGCACTGTATTTTGCCATTCTAAAAGTCCGTCCGACGCCCTTCTGTATGCTCGACGAGATCGACGCGGCACTGGACGACCGGAATGTGGAGCGGTTTGCTTCCTATCTGCATAACCTCAGTCAGAAGACCCAGTTCATCGTCATTACCCACAGAAGAGGTACGATGGAAGCGTCCGATGTGCTGTACGGTGTGACGATGCAGGAGCAGGGCATCAGTAAGCTGCTGCGGCTGGATCTGAACCAGATGGAAGAGTATCTGGGCATTGTGGAATAAGGAGTTTTCAATGGGATTTTTTGACAAGATCAAAGCCGGTCTTACCAAGACCAGAGATGCCTTAAACAGCACTTTGGGCAGCGTGTTTTCCGGCTTCAGCCAGATCGATGAGGATTTTTACGAAGAACTGGAAGAGTGCCTGATCCTGGCAGACTTGGGCGTTGACACGGCGGTAAAAGCTGTGGAGCAGCTGCGCAAAGCGGTCAAGGAGCAGCATTTAAAGGAAACAGAGCAGGCCAAGCAGGCACTGAAGGATATTCTGGTTGCCATGCTGGAAGTGGGCAGTCCGGAGCTGGATCTTTCCACTAAGCCGTCTGTGGTTCTGGTCATCGGCGTCAATGGCGTTGGCAAGACCACCACCATCGGCAAGATCGCTACCCAGCTTGTTAAGCAGGGTAAAAAGGTCATGCTGGTGGCTGGTGATACCTTCCGGGCGGCAGCTGCCGATCAGCTGGAAGTCTGGGCAGGCCGCAGCGGCGCTGACATCGTGCGCCAACATGAAGGCGCAGACCCGGCATCCGTCGTCTTTGACGGTATCCAGGCTGCCAAGGCGAGAAATGTGGATGTGATCCTGGTGGATACCGCCGGCCGGCTCCACAACAAACAGAACTTGATGAACGAGCTGAATAAGATCAGCCGGATCGTCCAGAGAGAACTGCCGGATGCAGCCCGTGAGGTTTTGCTGGTGCTGGACGGCACCACCGGCCAAAACGGCCTTGTGCAGGCTAAGCAGTTTAAGGAGATCGCTGGCGTAACAGCTATGGCACTGACCAAGCTGGACGGCACCGCAAAGGGCGGTATCGTCGTGGCGGTAGCGGATGCGCTGCAGATCCCTGTGAAGTATATCGGTGTGGGCGAACAGGCAGATGACTTGATGCCCTTTGTGGCCCGGGATTTTGTGGAGGCACTGCTGTAAGTATGAAAGTAGTTCTGGCAAGCAAAAATAAACACAAGCTGGAAGAGATCAGTAAGATCACCGAAAAATTCGGCATGGAGCTGGTGCTCCAGTCAGAGCTTGGCATCGACATCGATGTGGAAGAAACTGGCACAACCTTTGAGGAAAATTCTTTCATCAAAGCAGAAGCAGTGATGAAAGCTACCGGCTTGCCGGCTCTGGCAGATGATTCCGGCATCGCTGTGGATGCATTAAACGGCGAACCCGGTATCTATTCTGCCCGTTACGGCTTTGATGAAAGTCTTGATGATTGGGGAAGACTGCTTCTGCTGCTGAAAAACACAGAAAATGTACCTGACGGCCAACGCCAGGCTCAGTTTGTCTGTGTCATCACTATGGTCACGCCGGAAAGACAGACCATCCAGGCCCGTGGCGAGATCCATGGCGAGCTTTTGCGGGAGCCGAGAGGGGAAAACGGCTTCGGCTATGACCCCATTTTCTACTATCCCCCTATGGGCATGACCACGGCCCAGATGCCCCCGGAAGCAAAGAACGAAGTATCTCACCGTGGCAATGCACTGAAAGTATTTTATGAGAAATTGAAGGAGGCAGGCTATGCTGACAAGTAAAGAAAGAGCAGAGCTTCGCGCTCAGGCCAATACGATCGATACCACCTTGATGGTGGGTAAGTCCGGCGTCACTGATGCGTTGATCGCTGAGGCGGAGAATTTGCTGACAGCCAGAGAGCTGGTCAAGGGCAAAGTCCTGGAAGGCGCTCTACTGACGCCCAGAGAGGTCAGCGATGCCATCTGCGAGGCTACCGGCGCAGAGGGCGTGGCGGTGATCGGCACTAAGTTCGTGCTCTACCGCTTCAGCGAAAAGTGCCAGGCTGAGCGCAATCAAACCGGCAGAGCCAAACGCAAGGCAACGCCTGTGAGCAAATCCGATCCTGTTGGTAAGGGCATCCGTGCCCGCCGCGCCGCAGATAAGAAAGTTCGCGAACAGAGAAATCAGTATTTCCGCCAGATGGCTATTGACAAGGCCATCGAACGAGAGCGGGAAAAGCAGCTTCGCGGCGATAAGTAAGAAAAACCACTTCTGACACTATCTACAGGAGACGTTTATGGCTAGGATCGGCATTTACGGCGGTACCTTTAATCCACCCCATATTGGGCATATCCATGCGGCTTCGTGCGCTCTGGGAACATTGGCACTGGATAAACTTCTGCTGATTCCCGACCGCATTGCGCCCCATAAAGTCATGCCTGCACTTACGCCTGCGCCCAGACAGCGTCTGGATATGGTGCGCATCAGCGTCGGTGCGATGGAAGATGACCGGGTGGAAGTGACCGATATGGAGCTGAACAGGGAAGGCCCAAGCTATACCTACCAGACTGTGGAGCAGTTGCGTAAGCAATACCCCGATGATACGCTGTATCTGCTGATGGGTACGGATATGTTCCTGTCCTTTCAGAACTGGAAGAATGCGGAGCAAATTTGGCGACAGGTGACATTAGCGGTATTCTACCGGGGCGACCGGGGAGAAGAAGAACAGATCCGGCAGCATAAGGCTACAATGGAAGCGTTGGGTGCTCAAGTGGAACTGGTGGAAAATCCGGTGGTGGATATTTCCTCCACGCAGCTTCGCCGTATGCTGGTGTTCCGGTGTGCAGATTCTTTTCTGCCGGCAGGTGTAGCGGATTACATCCGGGAAAACCGCCTTTACGAAACAGGGGAGGACTTTTGCGATCTTCCCATGGAAAAGCTGGAAGCTGTCGTTACCGGCCTTTTGAAGCCCAACCGTGTTGCCCACGTCCTGGGCTGCCGGGATACAGCCATCGCGCTTGCAAAACGCTGGGGTGCGGACGAAACGGACGCGGCGAGAGCCGGTTTGCTCCACGATATTACAAAAGCCCTGGACGGACCGCTTCAATTGACTTTGTGCAGGGAGTATGGTATATTACTGGATGCATTTTTTACCCAAAATCCCAAAACCCTCCATGCACTGACCGGTTCATTGGTCGCCCGGCGGATCTTTGGAGAAAATGATGCAGTGGTGTCGGCCATCCGTTCCCATACTACGGGAAAAGCGGACATGAACACGCTGGAAAAAATCATTTATGTGGCAGACTATATGGAGCCGAACCGGGATTTCCCCGGCGTTGAAAAACTGCGCGATCTTGCGTATTCAGATCTGGATGCCGCACTGAAGCTGGGTCTTACCATGACCCTGGAAATGCTGAAAAAACAGGGTAGTGAGATTTCTCCCGAATCCCGGGAAGCCCTTGAATTTTTAAATCAGTCCCTTTGAGAAAGGATAGAGGATATATGTTAACTGCAAAACAAGTTGCCTATGAAGTTACCAAAGCACTGGATGCCAAGAAAGGTATGGATATTAAGCTGCTGCGCATCGCCGATGTATCCAGCCTGGCAGATTACTTTTTGATCTGCACCGGCACATCCAGCACCCACGTCAAGACCTTGTGCGACTATGCCGAGTATACGCTCACTGAGCTGGGCGAGCCCATGCTGGGCCGTGAAGGTCACCGTGGCAATAGCTGGGAGCTGCTGGATTTCGGCTCTATCGTTGTCCATGTGTTCACCGAGGAAGCCAGAGAGTTCTATGATCTGGAACGGCTGTGGGCCGATGCGGAAAGTGTTGACTTAAAAGAAATTATCCCTGAGATGATGTAAGGAAGTGTTCGTCATGAATTACGATTTTACTAACATTGAAGCCAAATGGCAGAAATACTGGGAGGAGAATAAGACCTTCCATACGGATGTGTGGGATTTCTCCAAGCCTAAGTATTATGTTCTGGATATGTTCCCGTACCCCTCCGGCGTGGGCCTGCATGCAGGTCACCCCGAGGGCTATACCGCTACGGATATTATGTCCCGCATGAAGAGAATGCAGGGCTATAATGTGCTGCACCCCATGGGCTATGACTCCTTCGGTCTGCCTGCGGAGCAGTACGCTGTTTCCACCGGCAACCACCCCAACGGCTTTACTCAGGAGAATATCAAGACCTTCTCCGCACAGTTGAAAGAACTGGGCTTCGACTATGACTGGTCCAAGGTTATCGCCACTTCCGATCCTTCTTTCTATAAGTGGACCCAGTGGATCTTTAAGCAGCTTTACGAGGCAGGCTACGCCAAGCGGATCGAGATGCCTGTGAACTGGTGCGAGGAGCTGGGCACCGTACTCAGCAACGATGAGGTCATCGACGGCAAGTCCGAGCGCGGCGGCTTCCCTGTGGTCAAGAAGAACATGATGCAGTGGGTCATTGACCAGCCCGCTTTTGCGGAAAAGCTGCTGGAGGGTCTGAACGAGATCGACTGGCCGGAATCCACCAAGGAGATCCAGCGCAACTGGATCG
>JAGBEM010000195.1 GCA_017936985.1 Oscillospiraceae bacterium | reverse complement strand
CCACAAGGTGCCGGGCCTGTTGTTATAAAGGGCACCCAGCGACAGTCGTACACCTATAAGCGTACCTGTCGTTTTTTTATGTCCATTTTCCTTGGTGATCAGCCATATGGCATCACATATATTGCCCGTTTCATGTGCGGGCCAAATACTCGAAGGAGGTAAATAACATGAAAAATCTGAAAAGAACTCTTTGCTTGCTTCTGGCCATGGTGATGGTACTGTCCATGGGCGTGGTCAGTGCCAGCGCCGCCTATGTAGACGAGGAGGACATCGCAAACAAAGAGGCAGTCACCGTCCTGAGCAGCCTGAAGGTACTGGAAGGCTATCAGGATACATTCCGTCCCAATGATGGACTGACCCGTGCAGAAGGCTGCACCATCATCACCAAGCTTCTGGGACAGGAGAACTTCACTGGAAAAAGCAACTTCGCAGATATGAACGATGCTGCCTGGGCAGACAGCGCCGTGGCCTATTGTAAGGCCGCTGGGATCGTCCACGGTGTTGGCAGCAACAAATTCGCACCCAACGAACCCCTGACTGGCAATGCCTTTGCAAAAATGCTTCTGTGTGCCTTGGGCTATCAGGCAGAAGCAGAAGGTATCACCGGTTCTTCCTGGGAAGCAGGCGTTGCGAGACTCATCCAGAAGATTGGCCTGTCCAAGGGGCTGACCGCCTTCAATGGCACTCAGGCTATCTCCCGCGAGGATGCCGCCCAGCTGGCATTCAATACCCTGAAGGCTACCATGGTGGAATACGAAAACGGTATGAATATCGAAAACGGTGATCTGAACATCACTGTCAGCGGTGTTCGTGGCAATGTAGCCGCCATCGGCAAGGACTACGCAGGTGATGATGCCAACACGACCTGCCAGTTCTGTGAATACTACTTCCGGGATCTGAAACTGCGTGCCACCGGCGAACAGGCCTATGGCCGCCCCGGTTATCGGGAGTGGGTACTGGATGATGAAAGCATCTACACGGTTTCCAAGGACAGCACACTGATGGAGCGTTATTGGAACACTGTTTCCACCGCCACCCTGTACAAGCTCATTGGCAAGGATACTTACAATGAACTGCGTAGCGGCACCAAGACTCTGACCGTCTATGTGGACGGCGTTGAAGAAGATGCCTCTTGCACTTCCTATTTTGCAAAGAATGGCACAGAGGATGCTGCCAATACCGGCAACGGCGTTCTGACAGAGATCTACAAAGACGAGAACGGTAATCTTGTCATCGTGCAGATCCACACCTATCTGGCTGCGGCTGTTGAGGACTATGATCGTTCCCGTGATGAGCTGGATGTAGAAATCTTCGGCCATGCGGATCTGGATACCCTCACTCTGTCCGCTGACGACTTTGATGTTGCTGGCTGCAAGGAAGGCGACTATCTGGTTCTGAATTTTGACGGCGGCGTACTCTACAGCGTAGATGAAGCCGAGGTGATCAAGGGCGAAGTCACTGGGTATACCGTTGGTGAATCCGTTTCCGTTGATGGAAAGAAGTACGGCTATAGTCAGACCTTCGATGCCACTGCATTCCCCCAGACCGATTTCACCATCGATGCAGAAATCATGCTGGTCATGGATCCCTTCGGTAATATCCTGGGTTTGGAGACCGTAGAGGCTGTGCAGCAGTATCTGTATGTAGTGGAGGTTGCCCAGAGCGGCTACCTCAGCCGTTCCGGCTTTGTCGCTGCTGCAATCTTCCCTGACGGCACCTACCGGGAATTGTCCGTCAAGAGCATTGACGGCCGCAAGCCCACCACAGACGATTTCGGTTGGTTCACCTGCAAGCTCACCGGCAGCGACACCTACAGTCTGACTTCCCCCGAAAACGCCGTTACTGCAGAAGGTCCCGATTTTGAAATCGTCCGTAGTTCCGTCAAGTTTCTGTATGACGATACCAACGATGTATACGCCGAGAATGTCCGTGCTACTGCCGGAACCGTGTTCATTGTTGTGGATGCACAGGGCGAGTATCGCGTGTACAACGGCTACAACAAACTGCCCCCTATCAATTCGGACAACGCCAACTCCATTCTGGTGCAGGCCGTCAATAACGATTACGGCTACACCATGTTCGTCTGTGTCTTCACCGGCGCTGCCGTTGTGGAGGAAGGCCAGCCCGAAACCACAGACACCGTCTTCATCTCCAATGAAGACTACTCTGTTTCCGTTGACCGCAACGGCGTGACCTTCTACAGCTATGAAGGCTATTTCAATGGTACCTTTGGTACAATCCAACTCAATGGTATGCTGCCCGGCGTCGGTCTGTATGACAATATCCGGTTGGATGAAAGCGGCTATCTGGATGCTGCAGCCATTGTTCCTGTGACAGAAACCGGCGAGAGCTTCACGGTACAGACTGTCACGGACGCTGCTCTCACCACCTCCTCCAACATCATGGGTATTGATGGCAACTACTATGTTCTTGCCAAGGACTGTGCCATCCATGTAATTGGCGACAACGGAACCACTACGACTTATTCTGTGTCCCGTTTCGTCTCCCGTCTCAACGGTGCGCTTTGCGGTACTGCCTACGGTGTCTACGAAAACGGCGAACTGATTACTCTGTATGTGGATGCCAGAACCCTTGTAACGCCTTAAATCCCAAACATTTTGGCGGCATAAGCATCTCAAATAAACCTTTGACCGGAAGGCTGTTATGCAGTATGCTCAAGTCCCAAAACAAATTTTGAAGGGAGATGATCCATATGAAAAACATCATACTTGTGCGTCAGCTCTGGATCTGGATCTCCCTCTCATCGTTATGAAGTCACAATAGGCTTCTCATATCGCTGGGTGCATAAAGCAGGCTGTCGTGAACAGTCTGCTTTTTTGCACCCATTTTTACCCCAATCCAAAAGAAATGGAGGTTATGATATGCACTTTTTCAAGAGCAAGCTGTTCCTTGCCCTTGTCTGTCTGGTACTGGCCGCAGCCATTGCATTTCTGTTGCTGCCCCGGCTTTACGAGAATAAAACCCAGATTGTCACCATTCTGAAGCCTGCACTGGATCTCAAAGCAGGAACTCTCATTGATGATGCCATGCTGCTGACCACAGAAGTTGGTGCTTATGGTCTTTCTGAGAAAGTCGCCAGGACCCGTGAGGAAGTTGTGGGCAAAGTTGTTGTCACAGATATATATGCGGGTGAGCAGATCTGGACGGACCGACTGATCACTGCAGAAGAATATGAGCAGATCGCCGAAGAAAGCTCCAAGGGACTGGAAGCCGGAATATGTCTTGTGACCATCAAGTTTCCCACAGCTTCCTCCGGTATCGCAGGTATCCTGCGGGCAGGAAACATCGTAGATGTCTACGAATGCGCGGAAGATGAAGAGAAGCAGATGACCGTGACCAAGGCGCTTTCCTCGATCCATGTCTATGATGTATTAAACATGGAGCTGCAGTCCTTGTCCAAGCTGGATGAGATCGCTGCCAGTGTGGTAGACACCAATGATGTCAATCTGGACTTTGAACCTGCTTACGTCATTATCCGCTGTACGGAGGCCGATGCACAGACCTTGATCCGTCTGGAGAAAGCGGAGGCCCTGCACTTGGTTCTGCAGAGAACAGCGGGGTGAGCACATGGGAATTAACGCCATCTGGGGACCGCCCAAAAGCGGAAAAACCACCTTAACTATCGACATTGCCTGTGCCTTTGCGCAGAACCGAAAGTCTGTCTGCATCGTCTCCCCGGAGCCTTACAGCGAAATGTCTGCCAGACTGGGTATTCAGATCAAGCTGGAAAACAGCCTGACTGCTGCT
>JAGBEM010000194.1 GCA_017936985.1 Oscillospiraceae bacterium | reverse complement strand
GCTCTTCCGATCTCGATCATTGCCGGCGAAGCGCAGGTTACCCCGGAAACCGCAAAAGCAATTCTGGACAAGATCTACTTCTATCCTCCCGCACAGCATGCATATCAGTGCTCCATCTGCGGACGAAGCTGTGATGTGGAATGCTATGTTCATCTGGAGGAAAAGGGTGTCCTGACAAAGAAGTTCAAAGAACCTTTCCGCAAGCGCCAGCCATGGAGCTTCAGCATTGAGGATTTTAAGTAAAAAGGAAAGCAGCCACATGATGTGGCTGCTTTTTTATCTTTTTTTCTTTTCCTGGTTGCGGTACGCAGTCGGAGAAAGACCAAAATATTCCTTAAAACATCGGGAAAAATTGGGGAGGTCTGAAAACCCAGCCATCAGAGCTGTATCGGTTACTGTGTAGCCGCTGCTTAAAAAGCGGGCGGCGTTTTCAAGGCGTTGGCGGACCAGGTATTCTTGCGGAGGGATACCGTATGCAGCTTTAAATTGACGCGTCAGATACCGACGGTCAATATGCATACTTTTGGCCAGAGCAGAGATGGAAATTGGTTGCATATATGTGCTGTCTATATATACTTTGGTGTAATCGGCGTAGCTGCTGGTTCGCTTACTCGCTACGCTGGGCGTGTCGCTTAGCAACCAGATCAGCTCATGAACAAGGGAAAAGATCTTGCCGTCCAGCATATCCTGATGCAAATGATCCCTGATGTAGGTAAAAATATGCCGCACCGGTGGATTTCGGATCACAGCCTCTTCTAAGCATGGCAGAGGGCCGGGATAATGGAAACCAAGCCATGCATATTTCCAGGGGACGGCGGTATCGGCACAGTAAAATGACACAATACCCGGACGGATCACAAAAATATCTCCACTGGTTATCGTGTACTTTTTATTATCGACAACATATGTTCCTTTGCCCTCCAATACATAGTGCAGTAAATAATATGGACGCATCGCAGGTCCGGCGCTGTGATCCGGCGCACAGGCTTCGTAGCCATAGATATTCGGTATCAGATCATGGCGGTTGTGTTCCAATACGATTTTTTCCATCCTTACACCTCCTAGTAGTTCCATTTTACCAAATATAAGACCCATTTTGCAATGGTTTTGCAGGATTTTTGTGTTACACTAATACCATATTACAAAATGGAGGTATTTCTATGCTGAAAGTAACCTTTTTAGGTGCAGGCAGTACAGTTTTTGCCCGTAATGTTCTGGGAGACGTGATGTGCACACCTGCGCTGTGCCAATGCGAGATCGCACTTTATGATATTGACGCTGTTCGTTTGGAGGAAAGTTGCCGGATCTTGAGTGTGATCAACCATAATGTGAATGCAGACCGGGCAGTGATCAAAACTTATTTGGGTGCAGAAAACAGAAAAGAAGCCCTCCGCGGTGCGAAGTTTGTGGTCAATGCCATCCAGGTGGGTGGTTACGAGCCTTGCACTGTAATCGATTTTGAGATCCCTAAGAAATATGGACTGAGACAGACCATTGCGGACACTTTGGGAATTGGCGGCATTATGCGTGGCCTGCGGACGATCCCGGTGGTGGAGGAAATGGTCCGTGACATGGAGGAAGTGTGCCCGGATTGCCTGTTTCTCAATTATACCAATCCCATGGCGATGCTGACCGGTTATGTCCAGCGATACAGTTCGATCCAAACGGTGGGCCTGTGCCACAGTGTGCAGATCTGTAGTGAACGATTGCTGAAGAGTCTGGATATGGAATCGGATCTGGAGGGGCGCAGGGAGATTATTGCAGGCATCAATCATATGGCATGGCTGCTGGATATCCGTGACCGGGATGGAAAGGATCTGTATCCTGAGATCAAAACGCGCGCTAAGGCGAAAAATGCTGCGCAAAAGCATGGCGATATGGTTCGGTTTGATTACATAGACAAATTGGGCTACTACTGTACAGAGTCCAGCGAACACAACGCAGAGTACAATCCTTTTTATATCAAGTCAAAGTATCCGGAATTGATTGAACAGTTTCAAATCCCCCTGGATGAGTATCCGCACAGATGTATCAACCAGATCAAAGAATGGAAAACCCAATCGGAGGCCCTGCTGAACGATCCCAATTTGGAGCACCGGCGCACCAGAGAGTATGCCTCTTACATCATGGAGGCAGTTGTTACCAATGTGCCTTACCAGATCGGCGGTAATGTGCTCAATACAGGGCATCTGATCGAGGATTTTCCGGAGCAGGCTTGCGTGGAGGTTCCTTGCTTGGTCAATAATACCGGCATTCATCCTACCTATATCGGTCATTTACCTCCGGTGCTGGCGGCTATGAATATGTCCAATATTAATACCCAGTTGCTGACGATCGAAGCAGCCAGAACCAGGAAGAAAGAAAATATTCTCCATGCGGTTATGATGGATCCCCATACGGCAGCGGAATTGTCCATCGACGAAATGCAAAAAATGATCGATGAGATGATCGCGGCGCATGGCCCATATATGGCAATGTATCAGTAACCCAAAAGAGGGTGGCGGATATCATGAAGAAGTTGACAGATATTCATATAAGGGATCCATTCATTCTTGTGGATTCCGGTAAGTATTATTTGTACGGTACCAGAGGCGAAGGCTGTTGGGATACCTGCAGCGGCTTTGATGTCTATGTCAGCACAGACCTCATAAACTGGAGCGATCCGGTTAGCGTGTTTGAGAAAAACGAGGACTTTTGGGCAGACAGACAATATTGGGCACCGGAAGTGCACAGGTATCATGGCCGGTATTATATGTTTGCCTCGTTCTGTGGGGAAGGACGGCATCGCGGGACCCAAATCTTGGTCGCTGACACGCCTGACGGCTGCTTCACACCTCTTACCAAAACACCTATAACACCGGCCGACTGGGACTGTCTGGATGGAACATTGTATATCAGTAAAGACGGGACGCCATACATAGTTTTCTGCCATGAATGGGTACAGATCGGAGATGGGGAAATCGCGGCTATGCGGCTTACCGATGACCTATGTCTGCCGGCAGCTGAGCCGGTCATTCTGTTTCACGGATCAGAGCCGGTATGGGCTTCCGGTGACGGCTGCGGCAATTATATTACTGATGGCCCGTTCCTGCTGCGCTATTCTGATAGGGAGTTGTATATGATCTGGTCAAGCTATTGTGATAGCCGTTATGTCCTTGCTTGTGCCGTTTCGGATAGTGGCGAGATCGATGGAAAGTGGCGCCAGTGTGAGGATGTACTGTTTTCAGAGGATGCCGGCCATGGAATGCTGTTTTATGATAAAAACAATGTACTTAAGCTAGTTGTGCACGCACCGAACAATTCACCTTGTGAACGCCCAAAGTTGATCGATGTGCAGATTTCTAACGGCTGCCTGACAGCTGCAGAACAGAAACTGTAATTGATGAAAGCTCAGCCGTTTTTAGTGTTAAACGGTTGCAGGAATTGACATTGAAGGTTGCCTGTTGTAAATTGTAAATAAGTTACAAGGAAAGCAGGTGTGCTTGCATGGCGGTGGAGTACAAAGAATTTGACAAGAATGTTATTGTGAACGCAACCATTCGGAATGTGGATGTGGAGCTTTTTGACATTCGGCAGGAACCCTTTGATATTTATGGCCTGTTCGAGCCCTGTGATCCCCAAAAGGAACGGTTTGAGCGGATCCCCCGGGAGGTGGCGCTTTCTGTAAGTGAGGGCGTTGGTGTTCAAAGCTATGAGCCTGCCGGCGGAAAGGTGCGTTTTTGCACAGATTCCGACTATGTGGCGATCAAGGTGGAAACTGCCTGGATGACCCGCAGACCTCATTTTACCTTTATTGAAGCCGCGGGTTTTGATATGTATGTGGATGTGGACGGCCGGGAATTGCTCCAGGGCGTTTTTGTGCCGCCCCATGATGCAGAAGGTGGCTACGAACAGATCCTCCGTTTCCAGGATCGCAAGCGCAGATACCTGACGATTAACTTTCCGCTCCATGCCTGCGTGAAAAATCTGCAGGTTGGATTGCGCCCCGGCTCTTTCTTAGGTCACGGTAAGAAATACATCAACGAAAAGCCGGTGGTCTGCTACGGCTCTTCCATCACCCAGGGAACCGGTGCATCCCGGCCCGGTACGGCATATTGCAATTTGCTGGCTCAGCGGCTGAATGTGCATTTTTACAATCTGGGTTTTTCCGGTCAGTGCCGGGGAGAACCTGCTATGGCACACTATATTGCTGGCCTCAATATGTCTGCGCTGATCCTGGACTATGATGAAAATGCTCCGACACCGGAGCATTTGGAAAGCACCCATGAGCCGTTTTTCAAAATCATTCGGGATAAGCACCCGGAGTTGCCGGTGGTGATGTTGTCAAGGCCCAGTATTTACGCAAAGAGTGCCATGCACAAGCCCTTCCGGGATATCATCTACCAGACTTATGCCAATGCTGTGGCGGCAGGGGATAAGAATGTGTATTTCATCGATGGCACGGAATATCTGAAAGAATACGGCTGGGACGAATGCATCCTGGATGGTATCCACCCCAATGATCTGGGTTATTTTGCGATGGCAAATAATATTCAGAAATATCTTGAGAAGATCATTGCCAATAGTGATAATTTCAGAAAGGGTTGAGGCAGCGTATGGAACAGATACATGTGGTGGTATCTGCCAAAGTGGACTGCACAGACAAGCAGGGCTATGCCCACAGCGGTATAGATCCAGAGTGTGATGTTGCCCGAAAGATCGCCCAATGGGTCGGAGATGGGATCGTGGTAGACGAT
>JAGBEM010000193.1 GCA_017936985.1 Oscillospiraceae bacterium | reverse complement strand
GAAAGGAGGCGCGAACAGAAAGACCTGATGTATTAACGCGCGGCCTATAGAAAACTTTCGTTCAAGTGAAAAAACAACAAAAGGAGGATAAAAACTATGAAGAAAACCCTGGCAATTGTTCTGGCGCTGATCCTGGTTATGAGCCTGGCTACCTCCGTATTTGCTGCTGGCGCAGGTTCCATCACCATCAACAACGCCCACCAAGGCACCACCTACAACGTCTATAAGCTCCTGGACCTGGAAAGCTATGACACCGCCAGCGGCGCATATTCCTACAAGGTCAACAGCGCCTGGACCGCTTTCTTTGCTACCGCTGAAGCAAAGGCTTATTTCGCTGTTGATTCCAGCAACTACGCTACTTACATCGCAGCAGAGGATGATGCTACCGTCGCTGCTTTCGCTAAGCTGGCTTTGAAGTACGCTAAGGATAATGGCATCGCTGCCGTAGCCACCAAGGCTACCGGTGTCGGCGCTGACAAGGTCGAGTTCACCGGCCTGGATCTGGGCTACTACCTGGTCGACTCCAGCCTGGGCGCCCTGTGCGGTCTGACCACCACCCACCCCTCTGCCTATCTGAACGAGAAGAACGTGCCTCCCGTTGTCAACAAGCAGGTCAAGGAAGATTCCACCGGCAACTGGGGCAAGGAAAATACTGCCGACATCGGCCAGACTGTTGAGTTCCGCGCTACCATCAATGTTCACGCCGGCGCTGAGAGCTACGTCTTCCACGATGAGATGAGCGTTGGTCTGACCTTCAATCCCGCCAGCGTGGTCGTCGCCCATGTGGATACCAGTGTCAGCCCCAGCGAGGTCATTGCTCCCACCACCTACTACACTGTGAAGACTACCGGCCTGACTGATAGCTGCACCTTCGAAGTCGTGTTTACCGAAGAGTTCTGCAACCATCTGGATGTCAATGACAAGGTCATCATTTACTACACCGCCATGCTGGACCGTGATGCGGTCATCGCAGGCACCGGCAACCCCAACGAATGTGTTCTGGAGTACGGCGATAAGAACTACACCGAGCCCAGCTACACCACCACCTACACCTTTGGCATCGACATTGTCAAGACCGATTCTCAGAACAAGCTGATCGACGGCGCTGCGTTCAAGGTCTATGACGCTGCTGTTGGCGGCAATGAAGTCGCTGTCGTTCCTCTGATGGAAGCAGACGAAGTGACCCCCGTTCTGGATGCAAATGGCAACCCCATGTACCGCCGCGCAAGAGCGGACGAGACCGGTGTGGCAATCGAGGTTAAGGATGGCCATGTCACCGTCGTCGGCTTCGACAATGGCGAATACTACCTGGAAGAGACTAAGGCTCCCGAGGGTTACAACCAGCTCGCTTCCCGCCAGAAGTTCATTATTGCTGACGCCAGCCTGGAGTCCGTGTTCAACGGTGGCGATTACTCCGTTGGTTCCGGTGTCCATGTGGTGAACAAGTCCGGCACCATGCTGCCCGAGACCGGCGGTATGGGTACCACCATGTTCTACATCTTCGGCGCGCTGCTGACTGCCGCTGCTGTTGTCATGCTGGTCACCAAGAAGCGCATGAGCGTCGAGGCCTAATTTTCCAAGATCTGCTGTAAGGCGGGGGAGGAGACCCCTTCCCTGCCTCGCAGCAGCGAGGAGAGTCTTATGAAAAGAAAAAACAGCCTTTCTAAAATTATATTGATACTGATGCTGCTTATAGGACTGTCCTTGCTGCTGTATCCCTCTGTCTCTGACTACTGGAATTCGTTTACCCAGTCCCAGGCCATCATTAACTATGCTGAGCAGGTGGCGCACCTGGATACAGAGCAGTATGACCGCATTTGGCAGGATGCTTTTGCGTACAACGCCTCCCTGGTGGGCCGGCGGAACGATTATCTGCTCAGCGATGAACAGCGCTCGGAATATAACCGGCTGCTGAATGTGGCAGGCAACGGTATCATGGGCTATATTGAGATCCCCAGCATCGGTGTGGAATTGCCTATATACCACGGAACAGCGGATTCTGCCCTTGCGGTGGCTATCGGCCATCTGGAATGGACAAGCCTGCCTGTTGGTGGAGCTGATTCGCACTGTGTGGTTTCCGGACACCGGGGACTTCCTTCCGCCAAGCTCTTTACCGATCTGGATCAGCTGGCTTTGGGTGACTACTTTCTGCTCCGTATCCTGGATGAGACACTGACCTACGAGGTAGACCAGATCCGCATTGTGGAGCCTACGCAGACGGATGATCTTCTGATCCAGGAGGGAAAGGATCTTTGTTCGCTGGTTACCTGTACGCCCTACGGTATCAATTCCCATCGATTGATCGTGCGTGGCCACCGGATCGAAAATCTGGAGCAAGCCCAGACGGTCCGGGTGAATGCTGACGCGGTCGTTATCGAAAAACTGGTGGTGGCGCCGTTCCTGCTGGCACCTGTGCTGTTGCTGGCGCTGCTGTCCTTGCTGATTCCAAAAAGAAAAAGAGACAATACCAAAGACCGGTCACATAAATGACTGTAATTCTAATCCTAAGGAGAGGATCTGTATGAGAAATAAGGTGTTTCGCTGGATATGCATTTGTGTCGTATTGTGCATCATGGCCCTTCCTGTCCATGCCCTCACAGTTTCCGGACCGGGGACGGCCCAGCCCTGTAGTCTGACGCTGCACTATGCCCAGAACAAAGTGGGCTTTGAAGATCTTGAGATCCGTATCTATCGGGTGGCAGAGCTTCGCACCACTGGCGAGATCGTCCCTGTGGCACCCTTTGACGCTTATCCCATTGGATTGGACAGTATCGATTCTCAGCGGGACTGGCAGATGGCGGCAGAGACTCTGGCAGCTTACATTGCGGCAGACGGACTGCAGCCTGATGCGGTGGGTACGACGGACGCTACCGGAACGGTGGTATTTTCCAATCTTGAGATGGGACTGTACTTCGTGGAAGGTGTGGTGGCGGAAAACAGCAGCGGTATCTACCAGTTTGACGAATTTATGGTTTGCCTTCCGACTTCCCAGGGCGGCGGACAGTATCTTTATGATGTGGAAGCTACCCCTAAGTGCGGAAGTTACATTCCGGTGGAGGAATACAAGGTCACCAAGTTGTGGAAGGATTCCGGCAACTCCGATGGACGGCCTGCGTCCGTGACGGTGGATATCCTCTGTGACGGTGTGCTGCAGGAGCAGGTTACCCTGAACGTGGAAAACAACTGGACCTATACCTGGAGAACTACGGCGAGAACCGGAAAGTGGACTGTGGTGGAACGGGAAGTGCCCACTGGGTATCGTGTGACCATTACTGAAAATGAAACGACTTTTGTGATCACCAATACCTTCGATGTACCTCCTGAGATCCCCAGCACAGGCGACACGTCGTCTTTGGGACTGTATGTGGTGATGCTGTCCGTATCCGGTCTGGCGCTGCTGTTCCTGGGTACCCGGGGCGGTAGGAGAAAGAATAATGAAGCGTAATTGGATCCTCCGGATCCTGGGGATATTGCTGATCCTGCTGAGCGCGGGTATCCTGTTGGTATCCCTGGGAAATGCAGCCAATGCCCGGAAAGAAGCGGCCCAGATCGTTGATCAGATCCAAATTGGTCTGCCGGAGAGAACCGCCGGCAT